>DASUIJ010000303.1:0-5775 GCA_036279815.1 Phenylobacterium sp.
CCGACCTACCGCAACTTCTTCCAGCCCGGCCAACGCTGGATGTTCTCAGGCGTGCGTCTGGCCTGGGACGCCGACCCGAAAGTGGCGACCGCGCCGCGCAGGGCGGACGGGACCTTTGTCTCCGACGTGATCGAGGGGCTCTCGCGGCCCCGCAAGCAGCTGGCGGCCAAGTATTTCTACGATGCGGAAGGCTCGCGCCTGTTCGAGGAGATCTGCGACCTGCCGGAGTACTATCCGACCCGCACCGAGACGGCGCTGATGCGTGAAAAAGCGCGTGAGATGGCGGCGGTCATCTCGGAGGACGCCGCCCTGGTGGAATTCGGCAGCGGCGCTTCCACCAAGACCCGCATCCTGCTGGACGCCGCGCCACAGCTTGGCGTCTATGTGCCCATCGACATCAGCCCCGACGCCCTGGCCGCGGCGGCGCAGGCGATCGGGCGCGACTATCCCGACCTGGACGTCGCCCCCCTGGAGGACGACTTCACCACCGCCCTCAACCTGCCCGACGCGGCGACGGGTCGGCCGCGCACGGGTTTCTTCCCCGGCTCGACCATCGGCAACTTCCGGCCGGAGGAAGCGGTGGCCTTCCTCAAGACCGCCCGACATCTGCTGGGACGCGGCGCGGCGTTCCTGATCGGGATCGACCTGGTCAAGGCGCCCGAGACTCTGGTGGCGGCCTATGACGACGCCCAGGGCGTGACGGCGGCCTTCAACCTGAACCTGTTGACCCGCATCAATCGCGAACTGGACGGCGACTTCGACCTCACCAGGTTCCGGCACAAGGCGATCTGGAACGCGGACGAGAGCCGCATGGAGATGCATCTGGTCTCCGAGGTCGGCCAGGACGTGCGGGTGGCCGGGCGGACTTTCCACTTCGACGCCGGCGAGAGCCTGCACACGGAAAACTCCTACAAGTTCACCGTGGAAGGGTTCGCCGATCTCGCGACCCAGGCGGGCTGGCGGCTGGATCGCCGCTGGGTGAGCGAGGCGCCGGCCTTCGCGATCGTGCGGCTGGTGACAGCATGAGAGCGCCGCCGGCGATGACCGGCGACGCTCTGGGGCATGTCGGGGAAGGCTAGGTCAGCGCTCGGGCGTGCCGGGCGTCCGACCGCCGCCGCGGGAAGATTCGCCACCCTTGCGGCCCGCCGCCGCGGCGAGGTCGCGGTCCTTGGCGAAACTGCGTTTCTCGCCCGGTACGCTCGCCCCACCCTTGCGGGCGATTTCGCGCCGGCGCTCGGGGTTCATGGCGGCGAACCCGCGTCGGGATTTCGGCTTTGCGGTGGTATCGAGGTCCATGAGCGCGCTCCTGATTTGCGCCGGCCGGATGGGGGGCAGCGACCGGCGCCGTACTGCAGTTACGGTCAAGCAAACCCGCGAGACGCCGGAGGGTTGCGAGGAAAATGAAATGCTGCCGCAACAAGCGCTCCCAGCGCACGGCGCTGGCGGGCGCAACCTGCGTCGGATAGTTGCATCGATCGACGCCTAGAGCGGCAGTTGCACGATCGCGGTCAGTCCGCCGCCGGCGCGGTTGACCAGGGTGACGTCGCCCCCATGTCCGCGCGCCACCGACCGCACCACGGCCAGGCCCAGCCCGATGCCGCCGGTCTGGCGGCTGCGGGAAGGCTCGCGGCGGTAGAAGGGCTCGAATACGCGCTCGATCTCGTTTTCCGGAATACCCGGCCCGGCGTCGTCGATCTCCACCACCGCGCTCACCGCATCGCGGAACACACGGACCCGGGCGCGGCAGCCGAACTTGATGGCGTTCTCGAGCAGGTTGGCGAACAGACGCCGCAACGCCAAGGGGTCGCCCTCGAGGATGACCTTGTCGGCGCGCTCGACCTCGGTGTCGGCGCCGGTCTCGGCCATCTCGTCGCACAGGCTCTCCAGCAGGGAGGAAAGCTCCAGGGGCGTGCGTTCCCCCGGTCGGCTGGCGTCGCGGACGAAGGTGAGAGCCGCCGAGATCATCTCCTCCATCTGATCGATGTCGGCGGCCATCTTGCCGCGCAACTCGTCAGGGGCGTTCTCGATGCGGAATCGAAGCCGGGTCAGCGGCGTGCGCAGATCGTGGGCGATGGCGCCGACCATGGCGGTGCGATCCTCGACATAGCGGCGCAGGCGCTGTTGCATGTCGTTGAAGGCCCGGGCGGTCACCTCGATCTCGGCCGTTCCCCGGGGCGACAGGGCCAGCGGTTCGGCGCGGGGGTCGCGGCCCAGGCGCTCCGCGGCGTCGGCGAACAGCTTGAACGGACGCGCCAGCCCCCGGGCGAAGATATAGGCCAGGGGGGCCATGGCCAGGGCGGAGACCACGAACCAGAGGATCATCCGTTGTTGCCAGGCCTCCAGCCCGAAGACCGGAGCGGGACGGATGGTCCTCCACCGACCGTCGGCCTGGCGGACGCCGACGGCGAACGGGGCCACCAGGAAGTGTTCCTCCCGGGCCACGCCCTCCCGCGCCAGGCGGTCGCGGACGATCCGGAACACCCGACGGTCGGCGAACGGGCTGCGGTCGCCGGAAATCCTCACCCGGTCGACCTCGATGCCGAGATCCTTGGCCAACTCGGCCCGGATGCTGTCGGCGCCACGCCCTTCCATCGGCGGAGTCGGCGGCTTGCCCGCCAGCACCACCTCCAGCGGCCGACGCTCGGTGAACGTCGGCGGCGCGCCTCGGTAGGCCATGATCACTTCGCTCATCCGGTAGAAGTCCGGCGAGGGCGGCGGCAGGTTGAAGACCAGGAACAGGTTGATGGCCTGGGCGGCGATCAGACTGATGCTGATCAGGGTCAGCAGGCGGGCGAACAGCGAGGCGGTCGGCCTGCCTGACCATGGGGCGCGGAACGTCGCGGTCCTGGCCGCCTGGACGGGCTCGGCGGAACCTGAGGCGCCATCCGGCCCGCGAGGCTCCGCCGGCGTCCAGGGCGCGTTCACAGCCGCCGGACCTTGGCGGTGAACATGTAGCCTTCGTTGCGGATGGTGCGGATCAGGTCCTGTCCCGCGGCGCCGTCGTCAAGCTTGCGGCGGAGGCGGCTGATCTGGACGTCGATGGCGCGGTCGAAGGCGTCGGAATCAGGGCCCCGGGCGAAGTCCAGGAGCTGATCGCGGGTCAGGACCCGCTGGGGCCGCTCCACGAAGGCCCGCAGAAGCGAGAATTCGCCGGAAGACAGGTTGACCACAACGCCGTCGGGCGAGCGCAGCTCACGGCGGACGAGATCGAGGCGCCAGCCGGCGAACTCGCAGCCCGCGCCGACGCCGGCCTGGCTGGCCCGCTGCTCGGCCCGTCGCAGCACGGCGCGGACCCTGGCCAGCAGTTCGCGCGGATTGCAGGGCTTGGACAGATAGTCGTCTGCCCCCAGCTCAAGGCCGACGATCCGGTCCGTGTCCTCGCCCATGGCCGACAGCATGATGATCGGCGGACAGTTGGACGACGTCAGCCTGCGGCAGATGGCCAGGCCGTCCTCGCCGGGCAGCATGACGTCCAGCACGATCAGGTCGACGGGACCGCGCTCCAGCACCTGGTCCATCTCGCGGGAATCGCCGGCCGTCTCGACCGCGTAGCCATGCTTGCCGAGGAAGTCGGAGACGACGTCGCGGATCCCGGGGTCGTCGTCGACCATCAGGATGCGCGGAGCCGGGGCGGGGGCGTCGCTGTGGAGGTCCATCCTCGGCATTGTCATAAACCCCCGTAACGCCCGAATTTCACGACTGAAAGCTTCAGACGTCCGCCAGGACCTCGTCGGCCACGAACGGGTTGGTCTTTCGCTCGACCCCGAAGCTCGACATCGGCCCGTGGCCCGGGACGAACTTCACGTCGTCGCCCAGGGGCCAGAGCTTCTGGGTGATCGAGTGGATCAGCTGGGGGTAGCTGCCGCGCGGGAAATCCGTCCGGCCGATGGAGCCCTGGAACAGCACGTCGCCCACCTGGGCGAAGCGGGCGCCGCGATGGAAGAACACCACGTGGCCGGGCGTGTGGCCGGGGCAGTGGATCACCTCGAACTGGGTCTCGCCGAGGGTGACCACGTCGCCGTCCCCCAGCCAGCGGTCGGGGGTGAAGGACCTGGCCTCCGGCATGCCCCACTTGGCGCCCGAGGTTCCGATCTCGTCGATCCAGAACTTGTCGTCCGGATGCGGACCTTCGATGGGAACCCCGGTCAGGTCCTTGATCGCCTGGGTTCCGCCCGCATGGTCCAGGTGGCCGTGGGTGATCCAGATCTTCTCAAGGGTGAGGTCATGGTCCTTCAGCGCCTGCATCAGGCGCGGGACTTCCCCGCCGGGATCGATGATCGCGGCCCTGTTGGTCTTGGCGCACCAGACGATGGTGCAGTTCTGCTGCAGGGGCGTCACCGGCGCGATCAGGGCGCGGATCGGCAGTTGGGAGGCGGCTTGCTCGGACATGGCCCCTAACATCGGGCTTCGAGGGCCATATGAAAAGGCCCGGGATGAGACCGGGCCTTTCCGTCGCGGGGGCTACTGCGCGGGCGGACACCAGCCCGATGCCCGCCCAGACGGGGAAGACCAGCTTGGCCGCCAGCGGTGGCGGCCGCCGCCGACGCCCAGCGCTTGTCGATGCGCCTGGAGGTATTCCTGCCGCCTAAAGGCCGCGCAGGCGCCGAACGAAGCCGGCCACCGCGGCCCCGATCTCGTGCGGGCTGTCTTCCTGGATGAAGTGGCGGCCGGCCACGGTCACCTCGGTCTGGTTGGGCCAGGCGCGGCAGACCTCGCGCTGGCGGCCGACCAGGATGGAGCCCGGATCGGCGTTGACGAACAGCTTGGGCGTCCGGCATTGCGCCAGCCAGTCCTGGTAGGCCTGCACGGTCGCCACCACGTCGGCCGGTTCCCCCTCGATGGGAATGGCGCGCGGCCAGCTCAGGGTCGGCCTGCGGTCCTCGCCGGGGGTGGCGAAGGGGCGGCGATACTCGGCCATCTCCGCGTCGGACAGCGGCCGGATCACCGAGCCGGGCAGGATCCGCTCCACGAACATGTTCTTTTCCAGGATCATCTGCTCGCCGCCGGGGGTGCGGAAGCCCTGGAAGGCCCCCCGGGCGCCTTCGGGCCAGTCGGCCCAGGTCAGGGGCGTGACGATGGCCTCCATATAGGCGATCCCCTGCACGCGTTCGGGATGGCGGTGGGCCCAGTCGAAGCCCAGGGCCGAACCCCAGTCGTGCAGCACCAGGACGACGCGGTCGCCCAGGTCCAGCGCGTCCCACAGCGCATCGAGGTGGTCGCGTTGCTCCGCGTAGCCATAGCGGTCCGGCCCCGAGGCGGGCAGCTTCTCGGAATCGCCCATGCCGATCAGGTCGCAGGCCACCAGACGGCCCATCCCCTTCAGATGCGGCATGACGTTGCGCCACAGGTAGGAGGAGGTCGGGTTGCCGTGCTGGAAGACGATGGCGTCGCCTTCGCCTTCATCGATGTAGGCCATCCGGCGGCCCTTGATCTCCATGTGTTTCTTGGCGGCGAAAGGTTCGACGCTGATCGCGGAGGTCATGATGCGGATCCTTGGTGGCTGGTCAGAATTGGGCGGCGGGACCGGCATGACAAGCGGGTTGTGAGGGGACTTCCGGCGCGTCGGGATTTTGCCGCCGGGCCGACTGCGGCTAGACCCGCCGGCATGCTTCCGGTCGAAGACATCGTTCCCGAACTGCAGGCGGCGCTCGCGCACGGGCACGCGGCCGTGCTGGTGGCGCCGCCCGGGGCCGGCAAGACCACCGTGGTTCCCCTGCGGCTGATGGATGCGCCGTGGCTGTCGGGGCGCAAGATCATCGTCCTGGAGCCTCGTCG
>DASUIJ010000304.1:0-6898 GCA_036279815.1 Phenylobacterium sp.
GCGGCGGCGTCGGCGGCGGGCGCGGGGGTTTCCGCGGGCTTGCTGCAGGCGGCGAGCGAGGCGGCGGCGGCGAAGGCGACGACCGTCATTGCGATCTTTTTCATTCGTTTCTCTCCCGAGATGTCCGCAGACGAGAACCGACACCACGACGGAGCCGGAATCAGCCAATGGACATCTGTCACCATGAGGCATGGTCGGGGTCCGGATCAAGCTTTCGTGAGCAGGGATCCATAGGCACAATCGCCGCAGAGTCGGTCGCCGCCCCGTCGTGAGGTCCAGACATGCGCCAGATCCGCACAGAGGCCTTCATTCCCGCGCCGCCAGACAAGGTGTGGGCGGTGCTCGCCGACTTCGAGCGCTACGCCGAATGGAACCCCCTGAACGTGAAGGCGTCGGGCGAGGCGCGGCCGGGGGCGAAGATCCGCATGACCTTCCTGAACCTGGCGCGATCCGGCGGGACCATCGACCAGACGGTGACCCTGACCACCTGCGAACCGGGCAGGGCGCTGGCCTGGTCGGGCGCCGTGCCCCTGCTGTTCCGGGGCCGGCACCATTTCACCCTGGCGTCCGAAGGGGAGGGCACGCGGCTGCTGCACGGCGAGGACCTGGCGGGGCTGATCCCGATGACATTCTCCAGGGCCCAGATCGCGCGGGATTTCGTCCCGGCCTACGAGGCGACCAACCGGGCCCTGGCGGATCGGGTCGCGGCCCTGGCCTGAACGCCCCGCGGTCGCAAAACCGTGTTCTACTAAGGCTTGCTTGATCTGATTCATTCTCCATAAGTTGTATTCGGACCTTGGCGGCGGAGGGCAGCGGCCATGAGCGAACCCAAGAAACCTGCGCCGGCGCAGACGATCGAGCAGGGCGACCGGCTGGCGATGGCGGCCTACCGACAGCCGCAGACCCGGCCGCTTCAGGTGTTCGCCTTCGACCCCAGCCTCGGACGGGTGCTGGGCAACCAGGCCGTCCTGAACCTCCCCTACGAAGAGCTGTCGCCCGGGCCGGTGGGCGCCAAGTCGCGGATCGCGGTGGTCGATTACGACGCCAGCAACGGCTGCTACTATCCGCCGGTCGACCTGAACAATCCCTCGGTGCTGATCGGTTCGGGCGTGCCGCCCTCGGAGGCGGACCCGCATTTCCACCAGCAGATGGTCTATGCGGTGGTGCGCGAGACCCAGCGGCGCTTCGCATACGCCCTGGGACGGCCCGTGCATTGGCGCCGGCCGGAAGGACGCGCGGAGGACCCGCTGCGGGGCTATCTGCGGGTGATGCCCCACGCCTTCCAGCAGGCCAACGCCTTCTACGATCCGGAGCGCGTGGCCCTGTTCTTCGGCTATTTCCCGTCCGAAGGGGTGAACACCGACACCCTGCCGGGCCAGACCATCTTCACCTGCCTGTCCTACGACATCGTCGCCCACGAGACGACGCACGCCCTGGTGGACGGGGTCCGCTCGCATTTCTCGGAGCCCACCAGCGCCGACACCCTGGCCTTCCATGAGGCGTTCGCCGACATCGTGGCGCTGTTGCAGCACTTCGCCATCAAGGACGCGCTGATGGAGACGATCAAGCGGACGGGCGGGCTGATCTACGAGACCGTGCTGCAGTCCGGGGTGAGCGCGAAGGGCAAGCCGCGGATCACCGCCCAGCTCACCGAGCAGAACCCGCTGGTGGGCCTGGCCAAGCAGTTCGGGGAAGCCATGGGATCGCGGCGGGCCCTTCGCGAGGCGCTGGGCACCGAACCCAATTCCGACGACATCCTCAAGGAGTTCGAGCCTCACCGGCGCGGCTCCATCCTGGTGGCGGCGATCTTCGACGCGTACTTCTCGGTCTATGTGCGCAGGACCCGCGACCTGCTGCGGCTGGCCCGCGCCGCCGGGCAGGACCTCAACGCCGGCGACATGCACCCTGACCTGGCGGAGCGGCTGGCGCGGGAAGCCGTGAAGACCGCCAACCACTTCCAGAACATCTGCATCCGGGCGCTGGACTATTGCCCGCCGGTGGACATCCAGTTCGGCGAGTTCCTGCGGGCGATCATCACCGCCGACGCCGACATCGTGCCCGACGATCCGTGGGGCTACCGGCAGGCGATCATCGATGCGTTCCGGCTGCGCGGCATCCGTCCCGGAGACGTGAACTCCTATTCGGAGGAGGCGTTGCGGTGGCGTGCGCCGACCCATCGCGCGGGCGTCCCGGCGCGGATCGAGGGGCTGCACTTCGACATTTTCCGGCAGGAACGCCTGACGGGCGCGGCCTTCACCAAGGAGCGGAGGGAGACCGCGCAGCTGCTGCACGCCTTTGCGGACGCCAACCGGGCCCAGCTGGGCCTGGCGCCGGAGGCCAAGATCCAGGTGTACTCCTATCACGCCATCTGGCGGATCCGCCCCGACGGCCTGCCCGAGGCCGACTATGTGGTGGAGTTCATCCAGTCGCGGGACGAGCCCTACGACCCGGCCGCGCCGGCGCCTTCGGCGACGTTCAAGCATCGCGGCGGCGCCACGGTGATCTTCGGCCGCGACGGCGCCGTGCGCTATTCGATCACCAAGCGGCTGGACAGTGCCGACCGGCTGGAGCGCCGGCGGGCGTTCGAGGACGAGCTGGGCCAGCGCTCCGCGCTGAGCACCTTCCTGCCCGACGACCGTGCGCCGATGAACTTCTCCGTTATCCACAGGGGGTGCTGAGATGGCCACCACTCTGATCGACGGGAAGATCCGCGTGCGGATGTACCGGGTGGGCTTCGGGGACTGCTTCCTGCTGTCGCTGCCGAAGCCCGGCAAGGGGCACTGGCAGATCCTGGTGGACTGCGGCGTGCACAGCGCCGGCGACGTGGGAACCATCGCCAAGGCGGTGGAGAACCTGAGGGATGAGACCGGTTCACGCCTGGACGTGATCATCGCCACCCATGCCCACCAGGACCATGTGGCCGGCTTCGCCCGCTGCGCCACCGACTTCGCAAAGATGTCGGTGGGCGAGGTTTGGCTGCCGTTCACCGAGGACCCGGCCGACACCCAGGCCGTGGCCCTGCGCAAGAAGCAGCTGGCCCTGATGGAAGCCCTGGCGCTGCATCTGGCGGCGACCGGCGACACCGGCGAGAAGGCGCTGGCGGCCAAGGCCATGATCGAGAACGCCCGGGACAACGGCACGGCTCTGCGGCTGTTGAAGACCGGCCTGCCGGGCGCCAGGGTCCGCTACCTGTCGGCGGGCCTGGACATGGAGGGGCCGGCCGGGATCGAGGGCCTGAAGGTGTCGATCAAGGGTCCACCCCGGGACCAGGCCTTCCTGGCGCGGATGGACCCGCCGAAGAGCGACCGCTACCTGGCGGCGGGGGCCGACGGGGCGATAGGGGCTCAGAACGGCGTGCGGCCGTTTCCGGCGGGCCTCCCGCGCGAGGCCATGCCCGCGATGCTGCGCCTTTCGCCCGAGGAAGAGGCGGCGCTGCGCAAGCAGAGCGAGGACCTGTCGATGATCGCCTTCAGCATCGACCAGGCGCTGAACAACTCCAGCATCGTGGCCCTGATGAACTTCGGCCATGAGGTGCTGCTGTTCCCGGGCGACGCCCAGTACGGCAACTGGGCCTCCTGGCTGGACGATCCCAATGCGGTGGAGCTGCTGTCGCAGGTGACCTTCTTCAAGGTGGCCCACCACGGCAGCCACAACGCCACGCCCAGGCGGGTGATCGAGGGTCTGACCCAGGGCGGGGCGGTAGGCATGGTCTCGACCCAGGTGAAGCCCTGGAAGTCGATCCCGCGGATTCCGCTGATGGAGGCGCTGGACGCCAGGACCGACCATCGCTGGGTGCGCAGCGACGCCCTGATCATCGCCGGCGCTCCCGACGCGCCGAACGTGCCGCAGGGCCCCCTGGCGCCGGGCTTCGCGGCGGGGCCGTTCTGGTACGACTATTCGCCGGTGGGGTAGGGGCGCCGAACCTTCCTGCCAACTCGGCATTGCGTCCGAACGGTCTGTCCGCCACCTACGGCCGATGATCACCGATCTCTTGTTCTACCTGTTCGCGGTTCCGGCGGTGATCCTGCTTGGACTGGCCAAGGGCGGGTTCGCCGGAATCGGGGTGGTGGCGGTGCCCTTGATGGCGCTGGCGGTGTCGCCGGTGCTGGCGGCGTCGATCACCCTGCCGATCCTGATCGTGCAGGACGTGGTCAGCGTCTGGTCGTTCCGGAAAACCTGGAACGGGCGGATCCTGGCGCTGATGCTGCCCTCGGCCGCGGTGGGGATCTTCGGGGGCTATGCGTTGGCGGCCTATGTGAAGCCTGCGGCGGTGGAGCTGGCGGTGGGGGCGATCTCGGTGGCGTTCGCCATCCAGAGACTGTGGGTCGAGCGGGCCTCGGCGCCGGTGCGCGAGGCCGCGCCCGAGGGCGTGCCCTGGCGGGGCGTGCTGGCGGGGATGGCGGCGGGCTTCACCAGCCAGGTCAGCCACGCGGGTGGCCCGCCCTTCCAGATGTACGTCCTGCCCAAGCGGCTGCCGCGCGACGTCTTCATCGGCACGAGCTCGCTGTTCTTCGCCGCCGTGAACTGGATGAAGGTCCCCGCCTACGCGGCGCTGGGGCAGTTCACCCGGCAGGCCATGACCACGGCGGCGGTGCTGCTGCCGCTGGCGATCGCATCCACCTACGCCGGGGTGTGGCTGGTGCGGAGGGTCCCGGCGCAGAAATTCTACCGGGTGATCTATCTGCTGCTGATCGCGGTGGGCGGGAAGCTGGCCTGGGACGGGGCGGCGGGGCTGGCGGGATAGGTCTCCGCCTCCGGCTCATTCCATCGCGCGGGCGTGGGCCTCGATGTCGGCGACGAAATCGGCCAGGGCGGTACGGAGCTGGGCGGCGAGGTCGGCGTCGGATGCGATGGTCGGGGCGTCCCATCCGCGTCCGGGCAGGTCCAGGGTGATCGAGGCTTTTTCGCTCAAGGTCGCCGACATGGTGGTCAGGATCTCCCTCAACTGGGCCTGGGAATGGACGGCGCGCGCGCCGGCGTTGACCAGGGCCACGGGCTTGCCGGGGAACTCCAGGCTTCCGACCAGCCAGTCGAGGGCGTTCTTCAGGCTGCCGGCGACCCCGTGGGCGTATTCCGGCGAGCAGATCATCACCCCGTCGGACCGGCCGATCAGGTCGCGAAGGGCGGTGACCGGCGGCGGCGGGGTTTCGGTGTCCAGGTCGGGGTTGAAGTGCGGCAGGCCGCCCAGTCCGTCATAGAGCCGGACCTCGACGCCGGCGGGCGCCAGGGCGGCCGCGGCTTCCAGCACGGAGGTGTTGGAGGAGCCGGACCGCAGGCTGCCGGAAATGGCCAGAATACGCATGGCGGGGTCTCAGGTCAGGAGTTCGGAAAGCGACCGGATGATGCGGTCGGGGACAATGGCCGAGCCGGGCGGGAGCCCCTGGCCGAGATGGTCGTGCCAGATGGCGTAGATGCCCAGGCGCTGGGGCGCCGCGACTTCCCATTCCAGGTGGTCGCCCACCATCCAGGTCTGGTCCGGCGTGACGCCGAGCGCAGCCATGGCGTGGAGATAGGCGCGGTCTTCCGGCTTGCCGAAGCCGTGCTCGCCCTCGATCTGGATGTGGTCGAACAGCGGCGCCAGCGAGAAGCGCTCCACCTTGGCCCGCTGGACCTCGGCCGAGCCGTTGGTGACCAGGGCCAGCCGCACGCCCTGGGCTTTCAGCGCGACGACCGCCTGGAGGGCCCCGGGGAAGAAGTCCATCAGCTCCTCGCGGCAGGCGTTGAAGCGGTCGGCGAAGGCCTGGGCGAGGTCGGCGCTGAGCTGCGGCGCGCCCGACCGGGCGAAGACGTCGGCGATGACGCCGAGGCGGGCGGTGGGAAGGTCGAAGCGACCGACCTTGTGGCGCTCGGGGTCGCTCCAGAATTCCGCGAAAGCGGCCTCCAGGCGGTCGGCGAGGTCCACGGGGCTCAGGCCGCCGAGGTGAGCGGCGTACTCATGGGCGACGTGCAGCAGCACGGCGGGCCGGTGGCCGGACGCCAGGATGGTGTCGTCCAGGTCGAAGAGGATGGCGGGGGGCAGGCGAGGCGTCATGGACGGCGGAAGCTGCACCGGAAGTTGTGCTCAAGCAAGTCCGGCGACCCCTCGTCAGAACGAACCGTGGCGGCCGGCGCCGGAGGCGAAGCGGGCGGCGCCGTCGCGGCTTTCGCCGGTGGCCAGGGTGGCTCGGCCGAGCTCGATCTCGCGGGCGGTGGCGGCGGGCCAGTCCAGCGACCACTGGGCGATGGCCGAGGCGCGGTCGTTGCGCAGGCAGGTCTGGGGAAAGGCCGACAGCTGGGCGGCGAGCTCAAGGGCGGCGTCCAGGGCCTGGCCCTTGGGAACCACCCGGTTGGCGAGGCCCATGGCCAGGGCCTCCTGCGCGCCCACGGCCCGACCGGTGAGGATCATGTCCATGGCCCGCGATTGGCCGATCAGGCGGGGCAGGCGGACCGTGCCGAGGTCGATCAGCGGAACGCCGAACCGGCGGCAGAAGACGCCGAAGACCGCGTCCTCGGCGGCGACGCGCAGGTCGCACCAGCAGGCGACCTCCAGGCCGCCGGCCACGGCGTGCCCCTCCACCGCGGCGATCACCGGCTTGGAGAGCTGCAGGCGGGTGCAGCCCATGGGGCCGAGATCGCCCTCCCGGAGGACCGGATTGCCACGGCCCTCGGCGACGCCCTTGAGGTCGGCGCCGGCGCAGAAGGCTCCGTCTCGGCCCTGGAGGACGGCCACGTCGAGAGTGGAATCGGCGTCGAAGGCCTTGAAGGCGTCGTAGAGGCGCTCGGCGGTCGGGCCATCGACGGCGTTGCGGGCCTGCGGCCGCTCGATGGTGATGATGGCCGTGCGGCCACGGGTTTCGACGCTGACGGTGGACATGGTCTGGGCTCCCTGGAGAGGAACCTTAGCGGGTCTGCCGGCGTT
>DASUIJ010000305.1:0-5247 GCA_036279815.1 Phenylobacterium sp.
GGTCGAAGTTGTGCCGGGCGTAGTTCAGGAGCGGCAGGTAGATGTAGCCGCGGCCGTCGTTCTCCATGAGCATGTCATAGACCACGGCTTCCGGGGTCAGGCCCTGGCGGGCGGCCTCGGTGGCGACGGAGTCCTCGGCGCGGGGCTCGTACTCAAGCCGGCCGTCCCGCTCCAGGCGGAACATGTTGTCGAAGCCGTTGAAGAAGGTCCCGCCCAGGCGGTCGGAGGCTGGTTCGGGCTCGGAGATGATGGCCTGGCGGACCGCGGGGTCCCTGAGCTTCTCCAGGCGCTCGGCGAACGGCAGCCTGGCGATGGCGCGGTAGGCCGTCTTGCGCATGAAGGGGTGAACGGTGGACTGCCAGCCCAGCACCATGCCGGTGGGGCGGCAGGCGATGCCGGCGGTGATGTTGGCGCCCTCGGCCTGGGCCTTGGCGGTCAGGGCCAGCATGTCGCGCCACTTGTCGGGCTGGAAGGGCGACTGCAGCAGGCTGTAGGTGACGGGCAGGCCGGTCTCCTTGGCGAACTCCGCCATCCAGGCGAACTCGTCTTCCGGGATGGTCATGTCCGAGGCCAGCTCGAAGACCCCGTGCCCGGCCTCGCCCAGGGCGCGGCCGATGCCGATCATCTCGTCGGCGCCGGCGAAGGTGCCGGGGATCACTTCGCCGTCCTTGGTGCGGTGCAGGGCGGTGCGGGAGGTGGAGAAGCCGAGCGCGCCGGCCTGGACGGCCTCGCGGGTGATGCGGGCCATCTCGGCGATGTCCTCCGGGGTGGCGGCCTCGTTGCGGGCGCCGCGCTCGTCCATCACATAGGCGCGGATGGCGCTGTGCGGCGCCTGGGCGGCCACGTCGAGCACGCGGGGCTTCTTCTCCAGGCTGTCGAGATATTCCGGGAAGGTCTCCCAGTCCCACTTCATGCCTTCGGCGAGCGCCGAGCCGGGGATGTCCTCCACCGCCTCCATGATGCCGATCAGCCACTCGTGGCGGTCGGGGCGGGCCGGCGCGAAGCCGACGCCGCAATTGCCCATGACCACAGTGGTGACCCCGTGCCAGCAGGACGGCGTGAGATAGGAGTCCCAGGTCACCTGGCCGTCATAGTGGGTGTGGATGTCGACCCAGCCCGGGGTGACGATCAGGCCCGTGGCGTCGATCTCGCGCCGGCCCTTTTCGTGGACGGTCCCGACCTGGGTGATCACGCCTCCGTCCACCGCCACATCGGCCTGGCGAGGCGCCGAGCCCGTGCCATCGACCACCAGGCCGCCGCGAATGACCAGATCGTGCATGGTCCCCTCCCTGGGGTGTTTTCAGAACCCTAGGTCCGGTGACGCCGGGGCAGGGAAGGGCGGAGATGGGGCCGGGCGATCGAGAAGGCGGCGGCCAGCCTGACGACGGTTCAGGCGCCCTCGGGCGAGGCCAGGCGCGCCCGGATGTCCCCGTAGGCCGCCCCTATGAGTTCGCTCAGCGCCGCGGCGTCGACGGCCTCGCCCCACCGCACCTTCACGTGCCGCATGCGCTTGCCCGATCCTTCCAGCAGGCCGACCGGATCGTCGAGCTCGGCGCCCAGGAAGAAGCCGACGTTCACATGGGCCTTGAAGGCGTTGACGTAGCCGAACGCCGCGTCCTGAACGCAGGCCACCGGACAGCCGTCGTGGATCAGTTCGCCGACGTCGGGCCCGCATGCGCGCATGTGGTCGAACCATGTCCGGGCGATCCGCCTCAGTTCGAGGTCCGGCGTGACGCCGCCCGTGAACCAGGCGTCGACTTCGGGATCGCGCCGGATCGCGCCGGACAGGCGGAAGAGCTCAATCATCTGACCACGGGCCCGAAAAGGTGGGGGGCGGCGAGGGGAGTGTTTTACGACGCCGGCTGGGCGCCGCCAAGCGAGCCGTCGCAGCGCTCCTGGCCGGCGGGAAGGCGCCGCTCCACGACCCGTCCAGGAGGTTTCCCCTTGTCCGGGCGTTGGCTAGGGTCGCGACTGAGCAGCGGAGGTGCGGCATGGCTGTGCAGGGGCTCTTCTACATCCACATCCAGGTTTCGGACCTGGCGCGGTCGAAGGCGTTCTATGGCGACGCGCTGGGCTGGGGACTGGAGACCGACGAGGCGGAGGTCGCCGGCTTCCGGTTCGGCTCCGGCTATCTGGTGATCAGCCAGGTCCAGCGGCCGGCGGACCGGCGCCCCTGGGGCCTGGAGGTCTGCGTCCAGGTGGACGACCTGGAGGCGCAGCACGCGCGCCTGACGCAGGGCGGCGCGGGGCCGGGCCCCATTGAGGCGCACCCCTGGGGCGAGCGCAATTTCAGCTTCCTCGATCCGGACGGCTACGCCTGGCGCTACGGCCAGCCGGTCGGCTGAGAGGGTTACGCGGCGCGCTTCGCCTCAGTCCCCCGCCACCCACTCCACATCCGCCCCCAGGGCATTGAGGTTCTCCACGAACCTCGGGTGCGCGCGCTGTATCGGGGCGGCGTTGAGGATCAGCGACTCGCCCTCGATGCTGGCGGCGAGCATGAACAGGGCGATGGCGACCCGGATGATGTAGGGGCTCTCGACCTTGGCCGGCATCAGGGGCTTGCCGCCGTAGATGATCAGGCGGTGCGGGTCGCAGGGCACGGCGTGGGCCCCGAACTTGCCGAGCTCCGACGTCCAGCCGAGCGCGCCCTCATAGACCTTGTTCCAGTACATCACCGAGCCCTCGGCGCGGACGCCCAGCGCGATGAAGATCGGCAGCAGGTCGGCGGGCACGTAGGGCCAGGGTGCGGCCTCGACCTTGGTCAGGATGTTGGAGGTGAAGGGCTCGCGGATCTTCAGCTTTCCGTCGATGCGGGCGCTGGACCAGCCGCCGGCGTGGCTCACCTCGACGCCGAACTTGGCGAAGGTGCGGTCCAGGAGCGGGAACTGATCGACGGCGTTGTTGCGGATCTTCACCTCGCCGCCGGTGATGGCGCCGAGCGCCAGGAAGGTGGCGATCTCGTGGAAGTCGTCGTTGAAGGTGAACTCCACGCCCTTGAGGCGGTCCACGCCCTCGACCGCGATCCGCGAGCCGCCGACCCCTTCGATCTGGGCGCCCATCCGCGCCAGGAAGGCGCAGAACTCCTGCACGTGCGGTTCGCAGGCGGCGTTGGTCAGCTGCGAACGGCCCTTGCCGGTGGCGGCGCAGAGCACGAAGTTCTCGGTGGTGGTGACCGAGGCGTAGTCCAGCCAGTGGTCGGACGCCGAGAACCCCCGAGGCGTGGAGATGTGCAGGGCGTCCGGTTCGCGGCGCACCTGGGCGCCGAAGGCCTGAAACACCTCGATGTGCGGATCGATCTCCCGGGCGCCCAGGGTGCAGCCGGTGGTGTCCTCCTCGATGGTCGCCGCGCCGAACCGATGCAGCAGGGGCGGGATCAGCATCAGGGTCGAGCGCATGCCCAGAGGCAGGTGTGCGGCGCTCGGGTCGAGACCGCCCGCGTGGCAGACGCGCAGGGTCCCGGTCTCGTAGTCCATGTCTACGGACGACCCAAGATTCTTGAAGAATTCCAATATCTTGCGAACGTCTGTTATATCAGGGACGCGATGCAGGATGACCGGTTCCTCGGTCAGCAGGGTCGCGCAGAGCACCGGCAGGACGGCGTTCTTGTTGGCCGAGGGGGTCAGCGTCCCGCGCAGGGGACGACCGCCGCGCACGATCAGGTTCGTCATGAGGGCGGCCTCGCGTTTCGGGCTGCGGAAGGGGCGGGAGTTTCCCGGCGAAATGGAAGTCTGGGGCGTGGTCGCCCGGACCTTAGCTCATCCGGCGCCGATCTTCTCCGGCTCGGTGTGAGAGGTCGTCACCTGGGCCCTGTGGTGGTCTTCCTCCGCCAGCAGCCTGGCCGCCTCCAGGGCCGCCATGCAGCCCATGCCGGCGGCGGTGACCGCCTGGCGATAGACGTCGTCGGTGACATCCCCGGCGGCGAAGACACCGGGAACGGCGGTGGTCGCCGTGCCGGCCTTCACCTTCAGATAGCCCGCGGCGTCCATTTCCAGCTGGCCCTTGAACAGCTCCGAGGCCGGGGCGTGGCCGATGGCGATGAACACCCCGTCGGCGGACAGGTCGCGGGTCTCGCCGCTCCTGACGTCCTTCAGCCTCACGCCGGTGACGCCCAGGGGATCGGTGGCGCCGGTCACCTCGTCGATCACATGGTTCCAGACCACCTCGACCTTGGGGTTGGCGAACAGGCGTTCCTGCAGGATCCTCTCGGCCCGGAACTCGTCCTTGCGGTGCACGACCGTGACCTTCGAGGCGAAGCTGGTCAGGAACAGCGCCTCCTCGACGGCGGTGTTGCCGCCGCCGACCACCACGACCTCCTTGCCGCGGTAGAAGAAGCCGTCGCAGGTGGCGCAGGCCGACACGCCGAAGCCCTGGAATCGGGCCTCGCTCTCCAGGCCCAGCCACTTGGCCTGGGCGCCCGTGGCGATGATCAGGGTCTCGGCCAGCCAGACCTGGCCGCTGTCGCATTCCAGGCGGAACGGGCGCTGGGACAGGTCGGCCCGCAGCACGATGTCGCTGACGATCTCGGTCCCCACATGCTCGGCCTGGGCCTGCATCTGCTCCATCAGCCAGGGCCCCTGGATGACCTCGGCGAAACCCGGATAGTTTTCCACGTCGGTGGTGATGGTAAGCTGACCGCCGGGCTGGATGCCCTGAATCAGGACCGGCTTGAGCAGGGCGCGGGCGGCGTAGACGGCGGCGGTGTAGCCGGCGGGGCCGGAGCCGATGATCAGGCAGCGGGTGGTGCGGGGGGAACTTGTCTGAGCCATGGCGCATATGTAGGTCAGATTCTGGAGCGTTGCGATGGATGAGCGGATCAAAGCGCTGGGACGTTTCGCCCTGGTCGGGACGGCCCTGGGCGCCGGGATCGCCATCGGCACCGGTATCCGGGTGCTGACCTGGGGGGCGGTCCTGGGCCTCGGCGCGGGCGTCGCCGCCGGCCTGGCGGTAGGCGTGGCGGAGCACCGGCGCGAGCAGGCGCAAAGATAGATTCGCCGCCGGGTTGGTTAACGCCCGTTTCAGCGGCTCGGGTTAGACTGCCGCCATGGACGCCGCGCTTTCCGCACCCGAGATCGAGATCGCCGGCCGCCGGATCGGCGCCGGGCATTCGCCCTACGTGATCTGCGAGCTGTCGGGCAACCACAACGGCAGCCTGGATCGGGCGCTCACCATGGTCGACGCCGCCGCCGACACCGGCTGCGACGCCATCAAGATCCAGACCTACACCGCCGACACCATCACCATGGACGT
>DASUIJ010000306.1:0-7201 GCA_036279815.1 Phenylobacterium sp.
ATGCATTTCCTGGATGTGGTGCGCGACCTGGACGCCAGGATCGACCTGAACGCCCTGACCGTCTTCGCCCGCTGGATCACGCCGCCGCTGACGCCCAAGCGGTTCGACACCTGGTTCTATGCGGCCCGCGCGCCGGAGGACCAGCTCGCCGCCTGCGACGGGCGCGAGACCGTGGACGCGGAATGGATCGCGCCTCGGGAAGTGCTGCGGATGGCGCAGGCGGGCGAACGCAAGGTGATCTTCCCGACCCGGATGAACGTTCAGCTGCTGGCCGAGGCGGAAAGCGCCGCCGACTGCATCGCCCGCGCCGAGGCCCGCACCCTGGTCACCGTCCTGCCGGAGATCCGCCAGACGGCGCGCGGCCGGGTGCTGGCGCTTCCCACCGACGCCGGCTACGGCGTCGTCGAGGAGCCGCTCGAGAACGTGATGTGAGACGCCGCGCGGTCCCGGCGTTGGCCGGGATGGGCGGTTGGCGGTTTCAGGCCGGGTAGGACGGCCGCCGGGCGATCAGGCGCCGAACTCGGCGACCTTGCGCTCCAGTTCCTTGATCAGCACGGCGCCGACGGGATGATCGTCGGTCTTGATCTCGTCGCGGACGGCGGCCTTGATCGAGTCGATGTGGGCGTCGATCAGCGGCATCGGCGCGGCCAGGCGCTTGTCCTTGTCGTCGATCAGCCGGCAGAGCGAGGCGCCGATGCGGGTGATCAGCGGATATTCGTAGGTGGAGCCGAGGCCCTTGAGGTCGTGGGCGCGGAGATAGAGGGACTCCATCGTCTCGGCGGTCATGCCCTCGGTCTTCACCCGCTGGCGGGCGTTTTCGAGCTTCACCACTTCGTCGTTGAGCCACTGGGAGAAGTTGCCGGACAGGCGCTTGAGGGCGGCCTCGGCCTTGGCGATGGCGGCCGGATCGATCGCGCCGAAACGTCCGCCGACCTTGAGCTTCAAGGTGTTGGGCACCTGGATGATCTGGCCGGAATTCTGCTGGCTCACAACGCGGCTCCTGGAAACGCTAGTCCACAGGAGCTTATCGCGCATCCGTTAACAACGAATGAGGCCGGAACCCATTGTGTTCATACGGAAAACTGCTCCGCCAGAACCCGCTCCTCAAGGCTGCGGCCGGCATCGAACAGCATGTGCATGGCGGTTTCGCGGTCTTCGGCGACATGCACCTCGACCACGTCGCGGACTTCGAAATTGTCGGCCACGGCGCTGACCGGGCGCTTGTCGGCCTCGAGGATCTCGAACGAGACGCGGGCGGTGTGGCCGAGCAGGGCGCCGCGCCAGCGACGGGGGCGGAAGGCGCTGATCGGGGTCAGGGCCAGCACGCGGGCGTCCAGGGGAATGATCGGGCCGTGGGCCGAGAGGTTGTAGGCGGTGGAGCCCGCGGGGGTCGCCACCAGCGCCCCGTCGCAGGAAAGCTCGCCCAGCCGAACCTTGCCGTCGATGGAGATGCGGAGCTTGGCGGTCTGACGGGTCTGGCGCAGCAGCGAGACCTCGTTGATCGCCATGGCCCTGTGGGTGGCGCCCTTGGCGTCGATGGCGACCATGGTCAGAGGATGGATGACGGCGAGTTCGGCGGCGTTGATCCGCTCCAGCAGGCCGTCCTCCGAATATTCGTTCATCAGGAAGCCGACCGAGCCGCGGTTCATGCCGTAGATCGGGCGGCGGTTGTCCTTCATGGCGTGGAGCACTTCGAGCATGAAGCCGTCGCCGCCCAGGGCCACGATCACCTCGGCCTGGTCCTTGCCGGCGTCGCCGTAACGGGCGGCGAGGCGTTCGCGGGCGTCCTGGGCTTCGGGCCGGTCGCTGGCGACAAAGGTCAGTCGGGTCACGGGAGGATCGGGCTTGAACATGCGGCCGCCAGAAGCCCGTGAAAGGCTGCGGTTGTCAAACCCCGGTCAGGTCACGGCTTGGACACCGCATGGCGGAAGGCGGTGGCGGCGATGTCCGGCCCGAACGCGCCGAACGCGTTATGGGCGCGGCGCGCGCCCTCGGGTCCGCCGCCGGGCCGGCCGCCGTTGAGCTCGCGCACCAGCTCGAGGATGGTGGGGAAGACGCTGCGGTCGATGCCCACCGCGGCGCAGGCCAGGGCCAGGAGCTCGGGCCTGTCGGAGTCGACGGCGCGCCGGATCTGGCTGGGCTCGAAGCGGCCCAGGGTGGTGAGCCCGCCGACGAACAGGGACAGCCTGTGCTCGCGCAACGCCCGCAGCAGGTAGCCGGGTCGCAGCTGGCCGGCGACGTCGAGCTTGGCGATCAGCCGGCGCTCCATCTCCTCCTGCTCGCCGTCGCGCACGCGGGGCAGGGCTCCGGGATGGTCTCCGGCGAGGCCGCCGTGGGCCTCGCGCACCGATTGCGCGAGCGCGGCGTCCAGCGCCCGGGCGTCGAGGTGGAAGCGGTCGACCAGGGACTGCCGCAGGGACTGGCCCACCCAGACATAGAGCGAGCGGGCGAGGTCGTCCGTCAGGCGGGGGTGGCGCGCCAGCGGGGAGCGCAGGGCGGCGACCCGTTCGGAGAGCGCCACCAGGGTCTTGAGGTCCTGCGGGGCGACCTCGGCCGTGGAATTGCCGGCCAGGGCCGTCAGCACGGCGGGCTCGTTCTGCCTGAGGATGGCGGCGACCACCGGCGGGCCCAGGTGCGGCCGGCGCGCGACCTCGATCTGGTGTTCGAGGGTGGCCTCCACCAGCAGCCGGATGAGGTCGTGATCCTGCAGCACGGGGCTGGAGGCGATCACCGGCCGGGCGATCTCGATGTCGTCCAGGGCGAGCACGTTGATCAGGGCCGCCGGGGCCCAGGCGGCGGTCGCCAGCTTCTCGGCGAGCCGGCGGCGGATGTCGCGCTCGGCCTCGACCACGAGGCTCATGAAGATCGAGGACAGCAGGGCCTGCACCGGCGCGGAACTCATCACCGCCTCGGCGCCTTCGCCGGCGTCGCACAGGTCGACGATGGCCAGCAGGAGCTGTTCCCGGTCGTGGGCGTCCCGGCTCCTGGCCAGCGCCAGGATCGCTTCGGTCTTGGCGGCGACGCTCAAACCCGGTTCCTTGTCCTTCGGACGTCCAGGGGCGAATCTGCTCCGGGGCCCATGAAAACACGGTTACATGCCGTCGCATAACATCGCGCGTGGCGGCGCAACCCGATCGCGAGCGCCTTGAGCTTAGGGGGATAGGACGTGGCCGAACCTTTGATCCTGGCGCTGGACCAGGGAACGACCTCCACCCGCGCGATCCTGTTCGACGCGCAGGGGCGGGCGCTGGCCGAGGCGAGCCGGCCGCTGGAGCAGTTCTATCCGGAAGACGGCTGGGTGGAGCACGACGCGGAGCAGATCTTCGAGACCAGCGTGGCGGTGCTGCGCGAGGCGATCGAGAAGTCCGGGCGTCCGGCCGCCGACGTCACCGCCATCGGCGTCACCAACCAGCGCGAGACGGTGGTGATCTGGGACAAGGCCACGGGAAAGCCGATCCACAGGGCCATCGTCTGGCAGGACCGCCGCACGGCCCCCACCTGCGACCAGCTGCGCAGGGCGGGCCGCG
Source organism: Phenylobacterium sp. (assembly GCA_036279815.1). Taxonomy (GTDB): domain Bacteria; phylum Pseudomonadota; class Alphaproteobacteria; order Caulobacterales; family Caulobacteraceae; genus Phenylobacterium. Next base: position 3,528 of record DASUIJ010000306.1, read on the forward strand.
AGACGCGGGTGACCGAGATCACCGGCCTGCTGCTCGACCCCTACTTCTCGGGGACCAAGATCGCCTGGCTGCTGGGCGAGGTCGAAGGGGCGAGGGCGCGCGCCCAGGCCGGCGAACTGCTGGTCGGCACCATGGACACCTGGGTGATCTGGAAGCTGACCGGCGGCAGGGTTCACGCCACCGACGCCACCAACGCCTCGCGCACCCTGCTGTTCGACATCCGGCGGCAGGAGTGGTCGGGCGAGATGCTGGACCTGCTGGACGTGCCGGCGGCGATGCTGCCCCAGGTGCTGGACTGCGCCGCCGACTACGGGGAGACGGAGCCCGGCCTGCTGGGGCGGGCGATCCCGATCCGCGGGGTGGCGGGCGACCAGCAGGCGGCGCTGATGGGGCAGGGCTGCATCCGGCCGGGCGAGATGAAGGCCACCTACGGCACCGGCTGCTTCATGCTGATCAACACCGGCGAGACCTTTGCGATCTCGCGCGCCCGGCTGCTGACCACCGTCGCCGCCCGCATCGCCGGGCGGACCACCTATGCGCTCGAAGGCTCGATCTTCATCGCCGGGGCGGCGCTGCAGTGGGTCAACGAAGGCCTGAACGTGCCGGGCGGCGGAGCGGCGGTCGAGGCCCTGGCCCAGACGGCGCGGCCGGACCATGGCGTGGTGATGGTCCCCGCCTTCACCGGGCTCGGCGCGCCCTGGTGGGACGCGGAGGCCCGCGGCGCGATCTTCGGCATCACGCGGGACACGGGACTGGCGGAGATATCCCAGGCGGCGCTCGACGCCTGCGCCCTGCAGACCCGCGACCTGATCGAGGCCATGCGCGCCGATGCGCCCCAGGCGTTCGGCCAGGGGGTGGAGCTGCGGATCGACGGGGGCATGTCGCGCTCGGCCTGGTTCAGCCAGAGACTGGCGGACCTGACCGGGATCGCCGTCGGACGCGCCAGCTACCAGGAGACCACCGCCCTGGGCGCGGCCCTGTTCGCGGGGCTGGGCGCCGGAGTCTACGCCGACGTCGAGGCCGCCGCGGCCTCGCGCCCGTCCACCGATCGCCACGAACCGCGCCTGGACGGTCACCGGCGGGAGGCGGCCTACGCCCGCTGGCTGGACGCGGTGGCCCGGGTGCGGACGGAGAGCTAGCCGCAGGGCCCGTCAGGTCCCCGCAACCGACGAATCCAGCCGCACCTCGCCGGGTCCGACCGCCAGGCGGCCCACCTCGACCGCGTTCGAGAAGCCCCGGCCCCTGACCAGGGCCAGGACATCGGCCGCCTGTTCGGGCGCCACGGCGATCAGCAGGCCGCCGCTGGTCTGCGGATCGCAGAGCAGGTCGCGCTTCCAGCCCTCAAGGACGTCCGCGCCGCCCACCGCCTCCCCATAGCTCGACCAGTTGCGGCCCGAGGCGCCTGTGCGCACGCCGCCGCGGGCCAGGGCCTCGACACCGGGAAGCAGGACGGGCGCGTCAGGCTCGATCCAGGCGGTGAGCCCGGCGCCGCGGGCCATCTCCAGGGCGTGGCCGAGCAGGCCGAAGCCGGTGACGTCGGTCATGGCGTGGACGCCTTCGAACCCGGCCAGTTCCTGGCCCACGACATTGAGCTGGGTGGTGGAGGCGATCAGGGCCGCGTAGCCCGCCGCGTCCAGCTTTTCCTGCTTGAAGGCGGCGCTCAGCACGCCGACCCCAAGCGCCTTGGTCAGGATCAGCACGTCGCCCGCCCGGGCGCCTTTGTTGGTCAGCACCCGGTCGGGATGGACGAGGCCCAGGGCGACCAGGCCGTAGATCGGCTCGACGCTGTCGATGGAGTGACCGCCGGCGACGGGGATCCCCGCCGCGGCGCAGACCGAGGCGCCGCCGGCCAGAATGGCCCCGATCGTCGCCGGCGCGAGCTTGTCGATGGGCATGCCGACAATGGCCAGGGCCAGGATCGGGGTTCCGCCCATGGCGTAGATGTCCGACAGCGCATTGGTCGCCGCGATGCGCCCGAACTCGAAGGGGTCGTCCACCACCGGCATGAAGAAATCGGTGGTCGCCACCAGGGCCTGCTGGTCGTTGAGCCGCCAGACGGCGGCGTCGTCCGAGGTCTCGGTCCCGACCAGCAGGTTGGGGAAGGCCGCGGCGGCCGGCATCTTGGCCAGGATGTCCTGCAGGACCGCCGGCGCGATCTTGCAGCCGCAGCCGCCGCCGTGGGCGAGGGAGGTCAGGCGAACGGCGTCCGGCATGGGCGATCCTTCAGTGGGTTTCGCGCCCCTCATACGCCGCGCACGGGCGATGAAGCCAGCCGCTCGCCTGCATGGGCCGTCCAGTGCTAGGGCAGGGCCATGGGAATCCAACTCACGGAAGCGGTCGATCGGGCGTCCCTGGCGAAGTTCGACGCGATCATCGACGTCCGCAGTCCGGGCGAGTTCGCGGAGGACCACCTGCCGGGGGCCGAGAACCTGCCGGTGCTCGACGACGCCGAGCGCGCCGAGGTGGGCACGATCTATGTCCAGCAGTCGCGGTTCCTGGCCCGCCGGATCGGCGCCGCCCACGTGGCGCGCAACATCGCCCGGCACCTGGAAGGCGCGCTGGCGGACAGGCCGGCGAGCTTCAAGCCTCTGATCTACTGCTGGCGCGGCGGGCAGAGGTCGAACGCCATGGCGACGATCCTCTCCCAGGTGGGCTGGCCGGTGACGGTGCTGAGCGGCGGCTACAAGACCTATCGCCGGGCGGTGATGGAGCGGCTCTACAACTCCGAACCCGATCTGCGGCTGCTCCTGCTGGACGGCCACACCGGCTCGGCCAAGACCGAGATCCTGGGCCGGCTCGCGGCTCGCGGGGTGCAGGTGCTGGACCTGGAAGGCCTGGCCGAGCATCGCGGGTCCCTGTTCGGGGCGATCGCCGGGCGGCCCCAGCCCAGCCAGAAACTGTTCGAGAGCCGGCTGATCGCCGCCCTGGATGCGCTGGACCCCGGACGGCCGATCGTGGTCGAGGCGGAATCCAGCAAGATCGGCGAACGCATGACCCCGCCCCTGGTCTGGAAGGCGATGCAGGCCGCGCCTCGTGTGGAGATCCGCGCCCCCAGACCTGAACGGGCCGAGTACCTGATCCACACCTACCGGGACGTGATCGAGAACCGGGCCGAACTGGAGGCCGCCTTCGCGCGCCTGCCGGTCTATCCGGGACAGAAGCGCCTGGAAAACTGGCGTGGCCTGGCCGACGCGGGCGCCTTCAAGGACCTGGCCGAAGCGCTCATGGAACAGCACTACGACCCGGCCTATGACCGTTCCAGCCGCAAGGACGAGCGGCAAATGCTTGCGGTCGTGGACCTCCCGGACCTGGGTCCGGCCAGCCAGGAGCGCGCGGCGGACGCGATCGAGCGCCTCATCGCCGCGTGACTCGCCCAGCGCGTGCTTGACGCTGCCGGCCCCCGGCGCGAGTTTGGGGGCCACAAAATCAGATCAAAACCAGGGGAGGCCGCCATGGCCGATGGATCGCTTGCAGGCATCGTCTCGCTGAAGGGCAAGGTCAGCGCCGAAGAATGGGAGGCCCGCGTCGGGCTTGCCGCCCTGTACCGCCTGGTGGCGCTGCACGGGTGGGACGACATGATCTACACCCACATCTCGGCCCGGATCCCCGGACCGGATCACCACTTCCTGATCAATCCCTACGGCATGTTCTTCGAGGAGATCACCGCCTCGTCG
>DASUIJ010000307.1:0-9548 GCA_036279815.1 Phenylobacterium sp.
TTCATCAATTGAGGATTGCGCCGTCCGCCGCCGCAGACCACCAGCTCGGTCGGAGCGCCGCCCATCAGGGCCAACCCCAGCCTGAGGGACTCGGCGGTGAAGGCCACCAGGGTGGCGGCGGCGTCCTCCAGCTCCAGGCGATCCAACGGCTCCAGCGAAAAATCATAGCGGTCCAGGGACTTGGGCGGCGGGGCCGAGAAGTAGGGATGGCTGAGCAGGATGTTCAGCGCGATCTCATCGACCCGGCCGACGCTGGCGTACTTGCCGCCTTCGTCATAGCGGGCGGAGGTGCGGGCCTGGACCAGCAGGTCGATCATGCCGTTGCCGGGGCCGGTGTCGAAGGCGGCGATATCGTCCTCGCCCGACCAGAAGGTGACATTGGCCACGCCGCCCACATTGAGCACCGCCAGGGGAGGCTGCAGGTCGGACGCCCGCGCCCGGGCCAGGTGGTAGATCGGCGCCAGCGGAGCGCCCTCGCCTCCGGCCGCGACGTCGGCGGCGCGGAAGTCGAAGGCGACCGGCGCGCCCGTCGCCGTCGCCAGCCACTGGCCGTCGCCGAGCTGCACCGTACGGCCCACCCGGTCCGGCTGGGGGCGTTCATGCAGGACGGTCTGGCCGTGCATGCCGATCAGGTCGATGGCGGACCAGGACAGGTGATTGGCCTCGAGGAATTCGGAGCCGGCGTCCAGATGCTCGCGGGCGACGGCCAGCGCGGTCTCGGCGAAGATTTCGGGCTCCGGGGTTCCGCGCTCCCAGGCCAGCGCCGCCTCCGTGGACCGCAAGGCAAGGTCCCGGGTCGCCTCGCTGAGCTTGCGCTCTCCAGCCGGGCCGAAGACCTGGATGTTCTCTCCGTCGGTCTCGAGGATCGCCATGTCACAGGCGTCCAGCGAAGTCCCGGTCATGAATCCCAATACGCGCATGCGCCTTGACTGCCATGCCTCCCGGCCGGTAGCTAGCCGGCATGATCACCCGCGCCCTCCTCGCCGGCCGCTACTACCGCCTGCCCTAGAGCAGGCGCGGACGATCTCTTGCGCCACCCTCACCCGGTCGGCGCCCCTCTCCTCCCACGGAAAAGACGGTCTCCGGCCTCAAGCCTCACCGGAGCCTTCAGATGTCCCTCGAATTACGCGGCGAGCGCGTGCTAGAGCCCGACGCAACGAACCAGAGTTTGCGAACCATGCCCGCCGATCAGGCCTTCAAGTCCGAGTTCCTGCGCACCATGCAGGCGCGCGGCTACATCCATCAGATCACCCATCCGGCGGAGCTGGACGAAGCGGCGGCGAGCGGGATCGTCACCGCCTACATCGGGTTCGACGCCACGGCGCCCAGCCTGCACGTCGGCAGCCTGATCCAGATCATGATGCTGCGCAGGTTCCAGCAGGCGGGCCACAAGCCCATCGTGCTGATGGGCGGCGGCACCACCAAGGTCGGCGACCCCACCGACAAGGACCAGTCGCGCCCGCTGCTGAGCGAAGAGCAGATCCGGTCCAACATCGACCAGATCAAAACCGTGTTCGCCAAGTTCCTGACCTTCGGCGACGGCCCTACCGATGCGGTGATGGTCGACAACGCCGACTGGCTGGACAAGCTGGGCTACGTCGAGTTCCTGCGCGAGTTCGGAGTTCACTTCACGATCAACCGGATGCTGAGTTTCGAGAGCGTCAAGCTGCGCCTCGAGCGCGAGCAGCCGATGACCTTCCTCGAATTCAACTACATGCTGATGCAGGCCACCGACTTCCTGGAGCTGGAGCGCAAGTTCGGCTGCGTGCTGCAGATGGGCGGCTCGGACCAGTGGGGCAACATCCTCAACGGGGTGGAGCTGATCCGCCGGGTGGACCACAAGCCCGCCTTCGGCCTGACAACGCCCCTGCTCTCGACCGCATCCGGCCACAAGATGGGCAAGACCCTGGGCGGGGCGGTCTGGCTGAACGCCGACATGCGCAGCCCCTACGACTACTGGCAGTTCTGGCGGAACACCGAGGACGCCGACGTGGGCCGCTTCATGAAGCTGTTCACCGACCTGCCCCTGGACGAGATCGCCAGGTACGAGGCCATGCAGGGCGCGGACATCAACGAGGCCAAGAAGGTCCTGGCCAACGAGGCGACGCGCATGCTGCACGGGGACGCCGCCGCCAGGGCGGCCGCCGAAGCCGCCCGCGTGGCCTTCGAGGAGGGCAGCGTGTCCGGCGACATGCCCACCCATGAGGTCCCCAAGGGCGAGCTGGAGGCCGGGATCGTGCTGGCGGCGCTGGCGGCGGACGCCGGCCTCGCCTCGTCCCGCGGCGAGGCCCGTCGCCTGGCCCAGGGCGGCGGCCTGCGGGTCAACGACAAGGCCGAGGCTGACGGCAATCGCGTGCTCACCTCGGCGGACCTGGTCGACGGAGTCGTGAAGCTGGCCGCCGGCAGGAAGAAGATCGTGCTGGTCAGGCCGGTCTAGGACGAGGGAGAGGACGAGATGGCGGAACTGGAAGCCGGGGCGATGGCCCCAGATTTCGAGATGGCCGGGGCCGACGGCCCGATCCGGCTGGCCGACTTCAAGGGCAAGCCGCTCGTCCTCTACTTCTACCCCAAGGACGACACCCCGGGCTGCACCAACGAGGCCAAGGACTTCACCGCCCTTGCGGCGGACTTCGCCAGAGCGGGCGTGTCCGTGGTGGGCGCATCCAAGGACACCGTCGCCAAGCATGCCCGGTTCACCGCCAAGCACGAACTGGGAATCCCGCTGGGCTCCGACCCCGAGGGCGAGGTGATCGCCCGCTACGGCTCCTGGGTCGAGAAGACCCTCTATGGCCGTCAGTACATGGGCATCGACCGTTCGACCTTTCTCATCGGCAAGGACGGCAGGATCGCCCGGATCTGGCGCAAGGTTCGGGTCCCCGGACACGCCGCCGAAGTTCTGAAGGCCGCCCAGGCGCTCTGAGGGAACCGGCCCTCGGGTCGGGCTGTTGTAGGAATATCGCGGTCCTCCGCCGAACGCGCGACGCCGGGTCCGCCATCTGGCGCCGCGGTTCACGCGTCGTTAACTCGAGACGACGACAGTGGGGTCGGACGATTCGACACGCCTTCCCGGCGTGAATGGTCTTGCGCGCCAAAAAGTTTTCATCGCATATCCGCGGGACGTTTTTTTGTCCCGATACGGTGAGCATGACCCGCTTCGCGCGCCTCCGCCGATCGCTCGATGAGCTCTTCCCAGAACGCCACATCTATGTCCGCTCCGAGGGCGGAATGCGGGCGTTCGTGCTGACCACCCGCAAGCAGCTGATGGCCGCCGGCGGGGTCGCGGCCTGCGCCCTGTGGATGGGAATCTGCACCGCCTCGATGATGCTGAACGCCATGTCCCTGTCGGCGTCCGACCAGGAGCTGGCCCGCATGCAGGCCAAGTCCGAACGCTGGGTGGCGGACCGGGAGGCCCGGCTGAACAGCGCCGTCGCCCAGCTCAACGCCGCCAACGGCTCCATCGACGGCCTGGCTTCGACGGTGGAGAAGCGGCACGCCGCCCTGGCCCTGCTGCTCACCGACATCAAAGGCGCGCCCGGTGTCACCGAGGCCCTGGCGCCGACCATCCAGCAGGCTGCGCACAACCCCGCCACGGCCAGTCCGATGCGCCGCATCGAACTCGTGCAGACCAGCCAGGAGCGGCTGATCGACGCCGCCGACAATTTCGCCAAGGGCCGCGCCGACCGGCTGCGGCTGGCCTTCCGGCTGGCCGGACTGACCCCGTCGTCCTTCATGCCCAAGGGCGGCGCCCTGGGCGGCCCCCTGATCGAGGCCAAGGACCCGCGCGCCCTGGCCGCCGTGCTCGATGTGGACGAGGATTTCGCCCAGCGGATCCAGCACGCCGCCACCAACCTGTCGGAGGCCGGCGCCCTGGCCGACGCGGCCGCCCGGCTGCCCTTCGCGCGCCCCACCGACGACACGGCCAAGTCCAGCGGCTTCGGGGTGCGGTTCGACCCGTTCACCGGCCGTCCGGCCTTCCACTCGGGCCTGGACTTCACCGGCGGACTTGGCGCGCCGATCTATTCCACCGCGCCGGGGATCGTCTCATTCACCGGCCAGCGGTCGGGCTACGGCAACACCATCGAGGTGGACCACGGCGGCGGGTTCAAGACCCGCTACGCCCACCTGTCCGGGATCGGCGTTTCGGTGGGCCAGCGCGTCGCCGTGGGGCAGCGGATCGGAGCCCTGGGCTCCACGGGCCGTTCCACCGGCCCGCATCTCCATTACGAGGTCTGGGTGAACGGACGCGCCCAGAATCCTGATCGTTTCGTGAGGGCCGGCGACTATGTTCAGCAAGCAAGCTAAGACCTCGACGGCGGCGGCTCCCGAGGCCCCGCTCGCCCCCCTGCCCTCAGCCGACGCTACGGCGAAGCCCAAGCTCCGCGCCGCCTCGCTGCTGTCGGACAGCCTGACCATCGAGGGCAATCTGGCCAGCGACGGCGAGGTCCAGGTCGACGGCGTGATCCGTGGCGACGTGAGGGTGGCCAAGCTGACGGTCGGCGAAACCGGTCACATCGAAGGCCAGGTGTTCTCCGAGGTCATCGAGGTCCGCGGTCGGGTGATCGGCGCGATCACCGCCAAGCAGGTCCGCCTCTACAGCACCGGCTATGTGGACGGCGACATCACCCACGAACAGCTCTCTATCGAGGCCGGCGCCTTCTTCCAGGGCCGCAGCCTGAAGTTCCAGCGCCCGGCCAGCCAGCCCAACCTGCAGGCCGTGCCGGAAGAGCCGGCCCCAGGGATCGCGGCGGTCTAGGCCCGGTAGGCGCCGCCCATCAGGCGCGGCGCCGTCCCGCTGACATCCAAGGCCAGCGCAATCTCCACATCCTGCGGGAAGCCGCGGTCGATCAGTTCGCGGCCGGACATGCAGCCGCGGAGCACGTCTCCGAGCTCGTCCCTTGCCGCACGGAACGCCGCCCGCGCCGCCCTCGCCTCCGCCGACAGCGACGTGGCCCCGATGGCGTCGATCACCGCGCCCGCGCCCAGCCAGTCCTCCAGCGCCGGACGCAAGGATCCGTCGGGCCAGCGCTCTCCGGCCGGGATGACCCCGATGCTCTCCTCGCCCGCCAGGGCCTTTGCCAGGCCGACCACGGCGGTCCGGTTGCGCAGGCATCCGGCGATCACCTCGGCCTGGCCACCCTCGAGCGACAGCCGCGAACCGTTGGGCGACGGCAGGACCAGGCGGTCGCCGGGTTCGATCTTCATCAGGCTGACCGGCGAGAGGCTGAGCTGGTCACCAGCGCGGGTGCGCGAGGCGAGCCTGGCCCCGACCCTCTCCGCCTCGACCTGGGCCGCAACCTCGTCGCCGTGCGGAAAGGGAAACACCACGCCGCCCCGCGAGACCGCCACCTCCACCGCGGTGGAGAAGGACAGTACGTCGACGATGACCAGCACCGCGCAGCGGTCCCTGAGCGTCGCGACCCCGTTCCAACCCCACTCGCACTCGACGTGGGGCATGGCGGTCAGTGGGCCTCTTTGTCCCGCGTCACGCCGACCCGCTGGGCGAGGCTGGCGCCCATGAAGGCGTCGAGGTCGCCGTCGAGCACGCCTTGGGTGTCCGACGTCTCCACCTCGGTGCGCAGGTCCTTGACCATCTGGTAGGGCTGCAGGACGTAGCTGCGGATCTGGTGGCCCCAGCCGATGTCGGTCTTCTGGTCTTCCAGGGCCTGGGCGGCGGCTTCCCGCTTCTGCAGCTCCAGCTCGTAGAGCCGGGCGCGCAGCATCTTCCAGGCTTCCTCGCGGTTCTGGTGCTGGGAGCGGCCGGCCTGGCAGGCCACCGCCACCCCGGTGGGGATGTGGGTCAGGCGCACCGCCGAGTCGGTCTTGTTGATGTGCTGGCCGCCGGCGCCGGACGCCCGATAGGTGTCGGTGCGGACGTCGGACGGGTTGATGTCGATGACGATGGTGTCGTCCACCACGGGATAGACCCACACCGAGGCGAAGCTGGTGTGCCGCTTGGCGGCGGCGTCGAAGGGCGAGATGCGCACCAGCCGGTGCACCCCGGCCTCGGTCTTCAGCCAGCCGTAGGCGTTTGGGCCCTTGACCTGCAGGGTCGCCGACTTGATCCCGGCCTGGTCGCCGGAGGTCTCTTCCAGGAAGTCGACGGTCATCCCGTGCTGCTGGGCCCAGCGGGTGTACATCCGCAGCAGCATGCCGGCCCAGTCGCAGGACTCGGTGCCCCCGGCCCCGGAATTGATTTCCACGAAGGCGTCGTTGCCGTCGGCTTCCCCGGAGAGCAGGGCCTCCAGCTCGGCGCGGGCGGCGCGTTCCTTCAGCCCCTTGAGCTGGGCGCGCGCTTCCTCGAGGCTGGCTTCGTCGCCCTCCTCGTCGGCCATTTCGGCGTAGCCGACGGCGTCGGCGAGGTCGCGTTCGAGGCTCTGGACCGCCTCCACGCCGGCGGCCAGCTTCGACCGTTCCCGGGACAGCGCCTGAGCGGCGGTCGGGTCGTCCCACAGGGTGGGATCTTCGACCCGGGCGTTCAGTTCATGCAGTTTCCGAAGCGCAGGTTCCCAGTCAAAGACGCCTCCTGAGCAGTTCGATCGACTGCTCGATGTCAGCCTTCGAGGCCTCGACATCCGCTCTCATGGGAATCTCCGGAACAACTAGAGGCGGGCCAGTACCGCGCGCCGACGCCTAATACAATCCGCTCATGTCGTCCTTCTTGGCGGGCGGCGGCGTCGGGGGCGGCGCGGCGATCACTTCGCCGTTGGGCAGGATGGAGGTGTAGGGGACCGGCCCCGCCGGAAGGCCGCCCAGCGGGACGTCGGCCGCCTTGGGCTCGGTGCCGGGCCGGAAGGCTTCGCGGATGCCGCGGATCATGGCGAACTTGGCGTTCGCCGGGGCCTTGAACTCGGTCTTGGGCAGGTTCCTGGTCGCCTCGGCCATGAACTCGGTGAAGATCGGAACCGCCGCCACCGTGCCGGTCTCGCCTTCGCCCAGGCTGCGATTGTCGTCGTAGCCCACGAACACGCCGGCGACGATCTGCGGGGTGAAACCCACGAACCAGGCGGAGCGGTACTCGTTGGTGGTCCCGGTCTTGCCGCCCACCGGCCGGCCCAGGACGCCCACGGAGGTGGCGGTGCCCCGCTGGACCACGCCCTGCAGCATGGAGGTGATCTGGTAGGCGGTGATGGGATCCATGACCTGTTCGCCGCCCGGCGCGATGCGGGGGCTCTCGTCGCCGTTGAAGCCGACGCCACAGCGGAAGCAGTCGCGCTTGTCGGCCCGGAAGATGGTCTTGCCCTGGCCGTCCTCGACCAGCTCGATCAGGTGCGGCTCGATCTTGCGCCCGCCGTTGACGAACGAGGCGTAGGCGGCGGTGATCTTGAAGGGGGTGGTCTCGCCGGCGCCCAGCGCCATTGCCAGAACCGGGTCCATCTTGCGCACCACGCCCAGGCGCACCGCCAGATCGCCGATCTTGCGCATGCCCACGCCCTGGGCCAGGCGGACGGTCATGTCGTTGCGCGACAGCTCCAGGCCTTTGCGGAGCTGGAGCGCGCCATAGTATTTCTTGTTGTAGTTCTCCGGCGTCCAGTCCTCGCCGTCGCGGCCCGTGAGCGTGATGGCCGAGTCCATCACCACGCTGGCCGGGGTGTAGCCGTTCTCGAGGGCCGCGGCGTAGACGATCGGCTTGAAGGCCGAGCCCGGCTGGCGCATCGCCTGAGTGGAGCGGTTGAAGTTGGACAGCGAGAACGAATAGCCGCCGACCATGGCCAGCACCCGGCCCGAGTTGGGCTCCATGGCCACCAGGGCGCCGTTGACCGCCGGCACCTGGCGCAGGCGGTAGCCGCCGGTTTCGGCGGGCTCCACGAACACCATGTCGCCCACCTTGAGGCCGCGGCCCGCACGGGCCCAGGCCACGTCTTCAGACTCCAGGACACCCTTGTCGCCGGTGGCGGCGAGCTGCACGTGGACGCCGTGCTCGGTGTCGGTGATCACGGCGGCGCGCCAGGCTCGACGCTCGGAGGGCGCGGGGAACTTCTTGGCGGCCGCTTCCCAGCCCGGCTGCAGTTCCACGTGGGCGAAGGCGCCCCGCCAGCCGTGCCGGCGGTCGTACATCTCCAGCCCGTGCATCAGGGCGACCCGGGCGGCGGTCTGCATCGCCGGATCGAGCGTGGTGCGCATGTAGTAGCCGCCCTCGTTGAGGCGGGGTCCCAGGGTCGCCAGGCCCCGGCGGCGGACCTCTTCGACGAAAAAGTCGGCGTCGCGATACTTCGCGCGGCTGGGCGCGCTCTGGACCTTCAGGTCCTCGAGCTTGGCGCGTTCCGCCTCCGCCTTGGTGACCCAGCCCAGCTCGGCCATCTGGTCGAGGATCCAGTTGCGGCGTCCGATCGCCTGCGCCTTGCGGCGGATCGGGTGATAATTGTCCGGCCCTTTGGGCAGGGCCGCCAGATAGGCGCATTCGGCCAGGCTGAGGTCGGAGATCGACTTGCCGAAGTAGTTGTAGGCCGCCGCGCCGACGCCGAACGATCGGTAGCCCAGCCAGATCTCGTTCAGATAGAGCTCGAGGATCTGTTCCTTGTTGAGCGTCTTTTCCAGCCGCCGCGCGAGGATCGCCTCCTTCAGCTTGCGGCCCACCGTGGCGTCGCTGGTCAGCAGCACGTTCTTGGCCACCTGCTGGGTGATGGTGGAGCCGCCTTCGAGGCGCTTGCCGCGGGCCGCGTTGACCAGGTTCTTGGCCATGGCGCGGGTGAGCCCCACGGCGTCGACGCCGCCATGCTGGAAGAAGCTGTGGTCCTCGGCCGCCAGGAACGCCTGGGCGAGCTGGGGCGGAATGTTGTCGTAGGGGACGAAGATCCGGCGCTCGCGGCTGAACTCGCCGATCAGGGTGCCGTCCCAGGCGTAGGCGCGCGTGGCCGTCGGCGGGCGGTAGTCCACCAGGTCGCCGGCGTCGGGCATGTCGTGGAACAGCCAGGCTGTGTAGATCGCGATGGCCAGCCCCCCGGCGGCGATCAGGCTCAGCACGGCCACACCGGCGATCGCGAGCCATCTTTCGGGGGGATTCAAGACAGACACACCTCCGCGGGCGCCCGGCTCCCGCAAAGACTTCGTCTAGTGCGCGTTTCGAAAAAGGGGAAGACGGATTTACGAGGCCAACCGTCGCGGCGGCCGCCCCGTCGCCCCGCGACGCCTAGCGCGAGGCCAGGCGGGTTTCCTGGGCGAAATAGGCGTCGATGGAATCTCCGACGGCGCTCATCAGCCGCCCGCGGCCGGCGGCGTCGGTGAGGATCGCCTCGTCCTCCCGGCTGGTGATGAAGCCCATTTCCAGCAGCACGGCCGGCACGTCGGGGGCCAGCAGCACAGCCAGGCCGGCCTCGCGGTGGCTGCGGCGCAGCAGGGGCTGGTGCTCGGAAACCCGGTCGAGAAGCATCTCGGCGAAACTGGCCGAGCGGTTCTTGGTGGCCCTCTGGGTCAGATCGAACAGGATGCCGGAGACGCCCCGATCGCCCTGCAGGTTGGCCCGCATGAACCAGTCGTCCTTGGTCACCAGCTTGGCGGAACGGCTCACGGCGCGATCGGCCAGGGTGTAGACGCTGGCGCCGCGGGTCGAA
>DASUIJ010000308.1:0-2370 GCA_036279815.1 Phenylobacterium sp.
GCACCAGCACCGCCTGGGCGGCCAGAATGCCGATCCCGGCCGCATAGCCGGAGAATACGCCGGCCGGATAGCGCCCGCCGTGCTGCACGGCCCAGACCTGCCAGTAGATGAACAGCGCCGCCGCCGCCAGCAGTCCCACCCCGGTCAGCACCGAGATCGCCGTCTGGCCGAACCCCGCCTGGAAGCTGAGCCACACATAGCGCGCCAGGATCTTTTTCAGGGCCGGAACCAGCAGCGGGATCGTCAGCGACAGGAACAGGAACAGGCCAGGCCACAGCAGCGTCCGCTGAGCGATCAGCGCTGCGCCTCCAGGCAGCACCTGGAAGGCGTTCAGCACCGCGCCGGCATAGATCAGGCTGGCCGCGCCCACAGCCACGTCCTGCATCCGCCGGAAGTCTCGCCACGCCCTGATGTAGGTCATGTCCTGCACTTAGGCGATCAGTGGGGCGCCCGTAAGGCCCAAGGCGCATTCCGGCGGCTCAGGGGCCGTGATTCTATCGCCGGGGGCGCAGGCGCTCGCTATGGTGATGGAGAAGGGGCCGCCAAGCGCCCCGCGCTCTCGAAACCATCCCTATGAAGCCTGCCGCCCTGGCCGTCGCCCTCGCCGCCCTGACGCCCGCCGCCGCTCGCGCCGGCGAGGTCGCCTGCTGGTACGAGCGCGGCGTCCTCGTCGTTCCGGCCTCGATCGCCGGCCTGGCCGGCGACTACATCCTCGACACCGGGGCGCCCGTCACTCAGTTGCACGAGACAAAGGCGCAGGCCGCCGGCCTCACGGAGCCCCAGCAGCGCGGGGTGGTGCGTATCGCTGGCGTCACCCTGCCCGACCGCGCCTTCGCCGTGGCCGACCTTGATGCGCGCACATACGCCTTCGACACCCCGATCGCCGGGGTGATCGGCGCCGACATCCTCAGCGGCTACATCGTCGACATCAGCTTCGCGCCATGCCGGGTGTCGCTGCATCCCGCCCGCCGCGCCCCTCGCTTCGCGGGGCGGACGATCGTGCGGCTGCAGGACCGCGGCGGCCCAGCGGTCGCCCGCGCCGCAGTGTCTGACGGGCCCAGGGCGCTGGCTGGCCCATTCGTCATCTCCACCGGCGCGGACGCGGCCGTCCGCATCGGCCAGGACCACGCCTCCGTTCCCGGCGCCGCCAAGACCGAGGACCTTCTGCCCGGAGGCGAGCGCCGCGCCGGCCTGCGGGCCGCCTCTTTCGCCGGCCAGCTGTTCGAGAATCTGGACGGCGGCCTCGCCCCGGCCGCTGTCGCCGACGGGGTGATCGGCGCGCCCCTGCTGGCCCATTGGCGCCTGCGCTTCGATTTTCCCCGCGGACGCCTGCTGCTCGCTCCCGCTGGCTGAGACGGCAAAGAAAAAGGCCCCGGATCGCTCCAGGGCCTTCTGTCTTTTCGGTCGAAGCCGCCTAGTGGGCGACGTTCTTCCAGATCTTGCGGTAGCTGGCGTACAGCAGGCCGGCGAAGATGAAGAGGTAGATCATCGCCGCCATCCCGAAGGACTTGCGCTCCTGCATCTTGGGCTCTGAAGCCCAGGCGATGAAGGCCGCGACGTCACGGGCCTGGTTCTCCACCGTCGACTTGGTGCCGTCGTCGAAGGTGACCTTGCCGGCTTCCAGCGGCGGGGCCATGGCGATGAAGCCGCCCGGCGGGACCTTATCGTGCGGGCCCGACCACGACGCGGTGACGTCGCCGGCCATGTACGGGTTGTAGTGCTGGCCGACGCCGACCTTCAGACCCGCGGGCGGGTTCTTGTAGCCGGTCAGCAGCGAGTAGATGTAGGCCGGGCCGTTGTGACGGGCCTTGGCCATCACCGACAGGTCGGGCGGCAGGGCGCCGCCGTTCGAAGCCCGCGCCGCCGGTTCGTTCGGGAACGGGTTCGGGAACCGGTCAGCCGAGGTGCCCGGACGATCGATGACGTCGCCGGTCTCGGAGTCGATGTCCTTGATCTGATAGTCCTTGGCGATCGACTTCACATACGGGTTGTCGTTCGGGTTCGGGTACTTCGGATCGAAGAACGGTCCGCCCTTCTGGCCGAGGTTCCGGAAGTACATCAGGTTCATCGAGTGGCAGGCCGAGCAGACCTCCCGATAGACCTTGTACCCACGTTGCAGCTGGGCCTGATCGAACTTGCCGAACGGGCCGTCGAAGCTGAACTCGACTTCCTTCGGGTGCAGAGCGCCGCCGGAAGCAAGAGCGGTGGCGGGGGCCGCCAGAATGGCCAGCCCAAGCGCCGCGAGCGCGATACCTTTACGCAGCATCTTAGGCTCAACCCCTCTTTTCAGGCGAAGCCGCGGCGCCGGCCGGCGCGTTGGCAGGATGCGAAAGCACAGGTTCGCTGATCGATTCCGGCTGCGGCAGCGGC
>DASUIJ010000309.1:0-8295 GCA_036279815.1 Phenylobacterium sp.
CGGCCGATGGCGTAGAATCTTTCGGAGCGCTGTTTCTTGAGCTTGTCGACGCTCATCTTCTCCAGCGACTTCAATTCCAGCTCGACGGCATCGCCCACGGTGACGATCGCGGCCTCGGGATCGGAGTGGGCGCCGCCCGGCGGCTCCGGCACGATCTTGTCGATGATCTTCATCTTGATCAGGTCCTGGGCGGTGATCTTCATCGCCTTGGCGGCCGCCTCGGCCGTCCGCGCGCCGCGCCACAGGATCGAATTGGCCCCCTCCGGCGGGATGACCGAATAGATGGCGTGCTCCAGCATCAGCACGCGGTTGCCGCAGGCCATGGCGAGGGCGCCGCCCGAGCCGCCCTCACCGGTGACCACCGCCACCATCGGGACTTCCAGCAACAGGCACTTCTCGGTGGAGCGCGCGATGGCCTCGGCCACGCCGCGTTCCTCGGACCCCATGCCCGGATAGGCGGCGGGCGTGTCCACGAAGCTGATCACCGGCAGCTGGAAACGCTCGGCCAGCTCCATCAGGCGCACGGCCTTGCGGTATCCCTCGGGCCGGCCATAGCCGAAATTGTGCTTCACGCGGGTGACGGTGTCGCGGCCCTTCTCGTGGCCCATGACGACCACCGGCTGGCCCCGGAAACGGCCCAGCCCGCCCATGACCGCCTGGTCGTCGGCGAACTTGCGGTCGCCGCGCAGCTCGACGAACTCCTCGATCAGGCCCGCGGCGTAGTCCACGAAGTGCGGGCGGTCGGGATGGCGGGAAACCTGGGTCTTCTGCCAGGCGTCGAGGTTGGAATAGGCCTCCTTGCGCATCTTCCTGGCCCGCGTCCGCAGGGCCTGGACCTCGTCGTCGATCCCCCCGCCGCCCGTGGTCTCAGCGAGCTTCGACAGCTCCTCGATCTTGGCTTCGAGGTCGGCGATCGGTCGCTCGAACTCGAGGTAATGCGCGGCCATTCGAGAGGTGCTCTTTCCCGTGATCGAAGCGCCGGAACCTAGGCGGGAACGATCGTTGTCACAAGAGCGCGGGAGGTGCGCGGGTTCCCGGCGTGCAACCTCCGTCGCACAGCGACGTTTGATTTCCCGAGTCTGTGGCGCGGGCCGCTCGCCAGACCGTGGTCGGTCCGGCGGCCCGCCCATGGGTCGAGTTGAATTCGGCCGGGCCGCCCGATGTGAGCGACGCGCCGTGAACGCCAGCAACGGAGTTACCCGTGAAGACTTTGAAGATCGCTCTTGTGGCGGCGGCGGCGGTGTCGGTGGCGCTGCCCGCATTCGCCCAATACCAGCCTACGGAACAGTACCGTAAGGACATGCAGACCTACCAGGCCGACCGCGCCACCTACCAGGAGCAGCGGGAAGCCTACGACCAGGCGCGCGCCGCCTATGAGACCCGCCGCGACGCCTATGAGCGCGAACGGGCGGCCTACGACGCCCGCTACGGCGTCGGGGCCTACGCCCGGAGCTATGGGCCCGCGCCGGCCTGGGATCAGGCCTATTGGGACCAGCGCGACGCGGCCGCCTACGGTCGCGACAACGCCTATCGGGAAAGCTACGACCAGGCGCGGACCGACTACGAGGCTCGCCGCGACGCCTATGAGCGCGAGCGGGCGGACTACGACGCCCGCTACGGCGCCGGCGCCTATGCCCGGAACCATGGTCCCGCGCCGGTCTGGGATCAGGCCTATTGGGACCGGCGCGACGCCGCCGGCCGCGATACGGCCCGTCCGGACAACTACGAACAGGCGCGGGCCGACTACGAGGCCCGCCGCGACGCCTATGAGCGTGAACGGGCGAACTACGACGCCCGTTACGGCTACGGCGCCTACGCCCGCAGCCATGGCCCCGCGCCGGCCTGGGATCAGGCCTATTGGGACCAGCGCGGCGCCAGCGGCCGCGACACGTCCCGCAGGGAAAGCTACGAACAGGCGCGCGCCGCCTACGAGTCCCGCCGCGACGCCTATGAGCGCGAACGGGCGAACTACGACGCCCGTTACGGCTACGGCGCCTATGCCCGCAGCCATGGCCCGGCGCCGACCTGGGATCAGGCCTATTGGGACCAGCGCAACGCCAACGCCTATGGCCGCAACGCGTCCTATGTCGATCCCTGCGCGGGCTACAGGAACGACAACAGGACGGTGGCCGGCGGTCTGCTGGGCGCCGTGGCCGGCGCAGCCCTGGGCTCCAATGTCGCGGCCCGCAACGCCCGGACCGAAGGCGCGGTGCTGGGTGCGGTGGTCGGCGGCGTGATCGGCGCCAACATCGGAGCCGCCGCCAGCAAGGCCCGCTGCGACGAGGCCGGCCATTACTACAACTATGCCGACACCGTGCCCTATCGCGAGAGCCGCTATGTGCGCTCGGGCGAGTACGGCTATCGCTACTACCAGCGCCAGCGCTGCCGCCTGGCGCCCGCGCCGATCGATCGGACGGGCGACGTCCGCTACATCCGCGTCTGCCCGGACCGCTCCGGCCGCTATCGCATCACCGGCTGATCCTTCCACAGCCTGACCCTGGGCCGCCCTTCGGGGCGGCCCTTTCTTTTGCCGGCTAGGACTTGCGCCCCAACGGATGCTTGGTCGCCACCACCTCCGCCAGGCGGTCTCCGGCGACATGGGTGTAGATCTGGGTGGTGGCGATGTCCGCGTGGCCCAGCAGCTTCTGCACCACTCTCAGGTCGGCGCCGCCCTCCAGCAGGTGGGTGGCGAAGGCGTGACGCAGGACGTGGGGGCTGACCCGCGCCGGATCCACGCCCGCCTCGGCGCTCGCCTCGTCGAGGAGCTGGGCGAAGCGGCGCGGCGTCAGGCGACCGCCCTTGCCGCGGGAAGGGAACAGCCAGGGATTGGCCGCGTCGCCCTTGGGCAGGAAGGCCTTCCGCACCCCCAGATAGGCCTTCACCGCCGTGCGCGCCGCGTCGTTGAGCGGGGCCAGCCGATCCTTGCCGCCCTTGCCGCGGACGATCAGGTAGGCCGGGTCGCGGGCCAGGTCCGCCAGCGGCAGGCCGGTCAGTTCGGAGATGCGCAGGCCGGACGCGTAGAGCAGCTCCACCATGCACCCCAGCCGCAGGCCCTGGGCGCCGTCGCGGGCCGAGGCGGCGGCGATGATGCGGTCGACCTCGTCGCGGGACAGCACCTTGGGCAGGGGGCGGCCCTTCTTGGGCGCGTCGACCCGGCGGGAGGGGTCGTCGGTCCGCCAACCCTCGCCCAGGACGAACCGGTAGAACTGGCGCACGGACGAGCGCCGCCGGGCCGCCGTGGCCGGAGACAGGCCCCGGTCGCCGAGCGCGGCGAAATAGGCCTCGATGTCCTCGGCGGACGCGTCGCCCAGGTCGCGGCCGCGGGCGCCCAGAAAGCCCTGGGCGTCGGTCAGGTCCTTGGAATAGGCCGTCAGCGTGTTCTTCGCCGCCGCCCGCTCGACGGACATCATTTCGAGGAAGGCTTCGGCCCAGCCGGACGCGGCGCTCATCGCAGCGCCAGCAGGCCTTCGAGCGCGAACGCCCGGGCGTCGGTCTCCAGGCCCGCCGCGCGCAGGGCGCGCACGATCCGCGCCCGGTCGGCGGCGGCGGGTCCGGCCGCGCCGGCGTCGGCGGCGATCCAGAGCGCCAGGAGCGCCGTCTCCCCCGTCCGCCGGTCAGCGGCGGCGATGTCGAGCAGCAGGGCCCGGGCGGCGGGCGCCCTGGCGTCTCCGACACTGAAGGCCGCGAACGGCGCCTGCGCGGCGTCGGCCAGGGGCGCGCCGAGGGCCGCCAGCAGCACCGCCGCCGCCTGGGCGCGGGCGCGGGTCCTGGGTTCGGCGGCGTCGCCTCGGACGACCAGGGCGTCCAGCGCCGGGCCGAGGTCGCGGCCCGAGGCGGCGGCCAGGGCGGCGTCCAGCATCGCCATGTCGAAGGCGCCGGCGGCCTCGAAGTCGGCCTGGACGAGGCTGGCCCGCAGGGTCCGCGCCGTGGCCAGGTCTCCCGACGCCAGGGCGACCAGCGTCGCGCGCACCGCGCCCGGCGCCGCCGGCATCGGCCAGGTCGCCTCCACCGGCCCGCCCGGATTGAGCGCGGCGGCCACCGCGGGCGAGGGCGCGGCCTGGGCGAGGTCGAGGCCGAGGTCGCGGGACAGGGCGTAGTCCAGGCCGTTGCGCAACGACGCCTTGCCCGGATCGCCGGAGCCGGCCAGCCGCACGCCCATCAGCCGGCCATAGACGCCGTCCCGGGCCTGGTCCTGGGCCAGGTCGAAGGTGAGCTGGGCCGGGCCGGCGTCGCCCCGCCGGAGCTGGCAATAGGCCCGCAGTCTCAGCCAGTAGGGCTCGTCGCGTCCGGTCGACAGGCTGTCGCCGACGGCGCAGGCCCGGTCGAAGTCGTCGGAGAGCAGCGCCGCCTCCACGGCGGCCTGGGCGAGGACCGGGTCGCGGTCCAGTCCGGAGGTCTTCGACAGGATCTCGGAGGCTTCGCGAACCCCGCCCTGGGCGATCAGGGCGGAGATGCGCCGGCCGGCCAGGACCGGATCGCGACCCGCGTCCTCGCCCAGGGCGGCGCCTGTGGCCAGCACGCGGCGGGCCAGGGCGCGGGCGGCGGGAGACAACGGCCTCGAGGACAGCAGCGGCAGCACGGCGCGCACAAGGGCCGGCGAGGTCCCCCGCCAGAGGTCGGCGCCCAGGCCGGTGTCGCGACCGGCGGCGGAGAAGAAGTCCGGCGCCGCGAGCGGGGCGACAGCCACCGCCTCCGGAACGTTCGGCGGCGCCTGGACGGCGGCCTGCGGCGGCGGCTCCTGAGCCCAGGCCGGGGCCGCCACGAGGACGGCGCAGACGGCGGCGAGGAGCCTGGAGCGAAGCATGCGGCCATCCTAGCGGGACCGCTCCGTCGAGGCGAGACACCTCTCCGGCGCGCATCGCCTTGGCGTGGAGCCGCCGGCTCGTGTAAGCCTTCCACGCTCATGGACCGCTTCAATCCTCTGCGCGCCCGCACCATCACCCTCGTGGGGTTGATGGGGGTCGGGAAATCCAGCGTCGGGCGCCGGCTCGCCAATGCGCTCGACCTGCCGTTCCGCGACGCCGACCACGAGGTGGAGACCGCCGCCGGGCGCTCCATCCCCGACATTTTCGCCGACCTGGGCGAGCCGGCCTTCCGCGAGGGCGAGCGCCGGGTGATCGCCAGGCTGCTGGACGAGCCGCCGCACGTGCTGGCCACCGGCGGCGGGGCGTTCATGAACCCGGAGACCCGGGCGCTGATCAAGGCCAAGTCGATCTCGGTCTGGCTCAAGGCCGATCTGGACGTGCTGGCGCGGCGGGTGTCGCGCAAGGACAACCGGCCCCTGCTGGCCGGCAAGGACCCGGTGGAGGTGCTGAAGGAACAGGCGCAAGCGCGATATCCCTCCTATGCGGAGGCCGACGTGGTGGTGGAGACCGGCGACGCCGCCCATCATGTGACCGTCGACCAGGTGATCCAGGCCCTGACCGCCCATCTGCAGAGCCAGGCCAAATGAACCGCATCATCCCCGTGGGCCTGGGCGAGCGCGCCTATGAGGTGGTGGTGGGCCGCGGGCTGATCGCCGAGGCGGGGACCCGCATCCGGCCGTTCCTGAAGCGCGACCGCGTGGCGGTGGTGTCGGACGAGACGGTGTGGAGCCTGCACGGCGCGGCCCTGACCGCCGCCCTGGCGCTTGCGGGGATCGAGGCCCAGGCCGTGATCGTCCCGCCCGGCGAACAGACCAAGAGCTTCGAGGGCCTGGCCGAGGTTTGCGACCGTCTGCTGGCGCTGGAACTGGATCGCGGCGACCTGATCGTGGCCTTCGGCGGCGGGGTGGTGGGCGATCTCGCCGGCTTCGCGGCCTCGATCTACAAGCGCGGGATCGATTTCGTGCAGATCCCGACCACGCTGCTGGCCCAGGTGGATTCCTCGGTGGGCGGCAAGACCGCCATCGACACCGCGCGGGGCAAGAACCTGATCGGCGCCTTCCACCCGCCGCGGCTGGTGCTGGCCGATCTCGACGTCCTGGCCACCCTCCCCGACCGGGAGATGCGCGCCGGCTACGCCGAGGTGATCAAGTACGGCCTGCTGGGCGATTTCGCCTTCTTCGAATGGCTGGAGGCCAACGCCGCAGATGTGCTGGCGCGGGAGCCTGAGGCGCTGATCCATGCGGTCGCGCGGTCGGTGGAAATGAAGGCCGAGATCGTCATCGAGGACGAGAGGGAGGCGGGCCGCCGCGCCCTGCTCAATCTGGGCCACACCTTCGGCCATGCGCTCGAGGCCGAGACCGGCTACGGCGAGGCCCTGCTCCATGGCGAGGCCGTGGCCGCCGGATCGGCCATCGCCTTCCGCTTCTCCGCCGCACAGGGACTGTGCGACGCCCAGGACGCCCGGCGCGCCGAGGCCGCCATCGCCGCCGCGGGCCTGCCCACCCGCATGTCCGAAGTCTCCCGGACCCCCTTCCAGGCCGAGGCGCTGGTGCGCCACATGGCCCAGGACAAGAAGGCCGAAGACGGCCGCCTGACCTTCATCCTCGCCCGAGCCCTGGGCGAGGCCTTCGTGGCCAAGGACGTGGACGCCCAAGCCGTGACCAGGTTCCTCAAGACCGAAGGCGCCGCCTGATGGCCGCCCTCCTCGCCCTCGCGCCGATCGTTTTCGGCCTGCTGGCCATTTCGGCGCTGTTCTCCGCGGCGGAGACATCTCTGACCGGCGCCAGCCGTGCGCGCATGCACCAGCTGGAACGGGACGGCGACCGGCCCGCAGGCCGGGTGAACCGCCTGCTCTCCGACCAGGAGACGATGATCGGGGCGGTGCTGCTGGGCAACAACCTGATCAACATCCTGGCCTCGGCCCTCACCACCACGGTGATGGACAAGGCCCTGCCCGGCGGCTGGGGCGTGCTGGTGGCGACCGGCGTGATGACCGCGCTGGTGCTGGTGTTCGCCGAGGTGCTGCCCAAGACCCTGGCGATCCTGCGCTCGGACGACGTGGCGCGGTTCCTGTCGGGACCGACCCTGCTGGTGGTGAAGGTCTTCGGCCCGATCATCTACGCCATCCAGTGGATCGTGCGCCGGACGCTCAGCGTCTTCGGCGTGAAGATGGGCATGGAGATGGACGTTCTGGCCGCGCACGAGGAGATCCGCGGCGCCGTCGAGTACCACCATTCCGAAGGCCTGGTGGAGGAGCGCGACCGCCGGATGCTGGGCGGGGTTCTGGACCTGTCGGACATGGACGTCGCCCAGGTGATGGTCCACCGCATGTCGATCTCGCTGATCGACGCGGCCCTGCCGCCTCGCGACCTGGTGGCCCAGGTGCTGGATTGCGACCACACCCGCATCCCGCTCTATCGCGACGACCCGGAGAACATCGTCGGCGTCCTGCACGCGAAAGACCTGCTGCACGCCATCTCCGAGGCCGGCGGCGATTTCGGCGCCCTGGACATCCCCAAGATCTGCCGCGAGCCCTGGTTCATCCCCGAGACCACCAATCTCAAGGACCAGCTCAACGCCTTCCTGAAGCGCCAGAACCACTTCGCCCTGGTGGTGGACGAGTACGGCGCCCTGCAGGGCCTGGTGACCCTGGAGGACATCCTCGAGGAGATCGTCGGCGAGATCGAGGACGAGCACGACAGCGCCATCCAGGGCGTGCGGCGTCAGCCCGACGGCTCGGTCAGCGTGGACGGCTCCGTGCCCATCCGCGACCTGAACCGGGCGCTGGACTGGGACCTGCCGGACGATCAGGCCGTGACGGTGGCCGGGCTGGTGATCCACGAGGCCCAGACCATCCCCAAGATCGGCCAGACCTTCATCTTCCACGGCCACCGGTTCCAGGTGGTCAAGCGGGTCCGCAACCAGATTACGACCTTGCGTATATCCTCCCGCCTGGAGACAACCGAGCCCGGTGAAGCCTGACGCAGGCCAGGGCCCGGATGATCGGCCAAATCCTCGATTTCATTGACCTGAAAACGAATTCGTTCCTTCACTGTTGCCGTATTGCACGCGGTCACTGCGGGATGGAAACTTGAATGCCCGGGTCGGAGATTTCGGAATGACGCCCAATCTTGCCGGCCTTCGCGTGCTCGTCGTCGAAGACGAGATGATGGTCTCGATGCTGATCGAGGACATGCTCGAAGACCTGGGCTGCACGGTCGTCGGGCCGGCCTCGCGGCTGGACGAGGCCATGGTCCTGGCCAGAGAGGCGGATCTCGACTGCGCGGTGCTCGACGTCAATCTGGGCGGACAGTCGATCTTCCCGGTGGCGGACCTGCTGCGGGCCAAGGGCGCGCCCTTCGCTTTCGCCACCGGCTACGGCGATGCGGGTCTTCGCGAGGTGGATCGGGGTTCGCCGGTGCTTCAGAAG
>DASUIJ010000310.1:0-2611 GCA_036279815.1 Phenylobacterium sp.
CCGCCGTGCTGCGCGCCGCCGCCGCCGACCCCGCCGTCGGTGTGCTGCGACAACTCCAATCGCACCAATGTTCATGTGAACGTCTCGAACGTCAGCGTCGCCGTGGCCGCCTCCCGGGCGGGCGCGGCCGCGGGCGCGGGCGCCGGGGCCGGCGCGAGCGTCTTTTACGGCGGCGGCGGCGGCGGCGGCGGATACGCCCCGCCGATGGCCTCCGGCGTCATCCAGGGCCTGAACGTGGATTCGGGCCGTCGCATGAAGCGCGTGGCCTATGAGGCGACCCGCACCAAGATGACCCGCGTGGTGATCCAGGCGGTCTGCATCGACGACCGCACGATCCCCCACCCAGCCTCGCAGGTGTCGCCCGACCGCGACATCGACGACGCCTTCGAGGGCGAGATCTATCGCTGCATCGCCGGAACCTGGCTGCAGGCGACCATCGCCGACTATCACGAGCGGGTGGACTTCGGCGGCGGCCGGACCCTGACCTGCCGCAAGAACGACGCGCTCTGGCACGGCCGCGGCGGCAAGGTGGAATGCCGTCCCCAGAAGCCCGCCCGCGACTGCAACGAACGTTCGCTGCTCCGCCGCTTCGGCGCCGGCATCAAGGTGCTGACCATGGTGGTGGTGGAGAAGTACACCGCCTATCGCGAGGAAGAGGAGCGCAGCGAGACCACCGTCGCGGGCGCCATGAGCCTCGACGGCGGTGTGGGCGGGATCGTCTACTAGAGGCAGGCGCCGTCAGGGCGTCGCCGCCGGCCTCGCGGGCTTGAGGCGCTTCTCCATGAAGCGGCTCACCGGGTCCGCCCGGTACGGCGGGAACGGGCCGGTCTCCACATAGCCCATCCGTTGGTAGAGCCCGATGGCGTCCGGTTGCCGCGCCCCGACCTCCAGCCGCAGTAGCGCGCATCCTGAGGCCGTCGCCTCGGCTTCGAGCGCCGCCATCAGGAACCGGCCCAGCCCCCGTCGGCGCACGGCCTCCGAGAGGAACACCCTCTTCACCTCCATGAAACCCGAGTGGCGGATCAGGCCGCCGCACCCCACGATCCGGCCGTCCACCCGAAGCCCGTAGAACCCGTGCGTGTCAGCCAGCAGCTCGACCGCGCGCCGCGCGGGAGCCCGTCCAGGGTAGAGGGCTTGGAGATAGGTTTCGCGTTCGGCCAGCAGGGCGACGAGGTCCGGGCCGTCCGGGGCCTCGCGGTTCCAAACTGGTGCGCCCTCCATGGCAACCTCACGACCTGGGGATTTCGGCGAAAGCCTATGCGCCATGGGCCTCCAAGGCGACATGGGCGGGGTCGTCTGCAAGCGCCCGCGTCAGGCCGGCTTCAGTTCCACGGCGATGACGTGCAGATCGCTGTCGCCGACATTTCTCACCCAGTGGGGAGGTAGCGGCGGGGACCACAACGCGCTTCCGCCCACCGGGGGCGCAGGCATGGTGCGGGAATCGAGAAGCACGTTCCCATCCGGGTCGTACCGGACGAAGTCGCTCCAGCTCAGCACATAGAGCGCGCCCGGCCATCGATGAGTGTGGACGGCGGTGCGCTCGCCCGGACCCAGCCGGGTGTCGAGCACCCTGACGCGATCATTCTCCAGCAGGACGCTGTGGTGTTCCTGCGAAGCGGACATTGCGTCGAGCGGGTGCGCGGCGGCGGCGCTGCGCCCTTCGGTTACGTCGCTCATGGCGAGCTCCTGGGAGACGGTCGTGACCAGCTCCGGAAGCTACGCCCATGGCGCCGCTATTGTCTCCCGTCCCGTGCGGGTTCCCTGCCAGGCGGCCGGGATCCCGTCGGCGACTACTTCGCCGCCTCCGGCTTCACCTCGAGCGTCCAGATCGACTCGTCGCGCAGCACCCGCCCGGCGGCGCGCTGGACGTCCTGGGCGGTGACCCGCTCCGTGCCGGGCAGCAGGGCGCGGATGGCGTCCAGCCTGCGGGGGTCGGCCTGCGCGCCCGACAGTTCGTTCATCCAGTAGCCGTTGGTCTCGCGGGCCTTCTCGATGCTGTCGATGCGGGGCTTCTTGGCCCGCTCCATCTCGTCCGCGGTGGGCGGCTTGGCGCGCAGGTCGGCGGCGATCTTCTTCACGTCGGCGAAGAAGGCCGGCAGCTTGGCGGGCGGAATCTCCACCGTGGCCGAGACGTAGCCCCAGCCGGTCCAGACCAGGCTGTGGCTGTAGCTGACGCTGGGCGAGTAGGTCGCGCCCTGGCTCTCGCGCAGTTCCTGGACAAGACGCAGTTCCAGGACCTCGGCCATGACGTCGGCGTCGCGCGCGCCTTGCGGGTCCGAGTAGAAGTCGGTGGTCGGCCAGGCGATGTAGCCGATGGCCTGGTCGGCGCGGCCCTTGTGGGTGCGCTGGACGGTGGGGCCGCCGCCCTGCGGGAAGCGCACGTCCTTCTGCGCCGCCGACGGGGCGACGGGGGCCGGGCGAGGCGCCAGGGCGCCGAAGGTCTGGGCCACCAGGTCGGTCGCCTTGTCCACGGTGATGTCGCCGACGATCACCACCTCGACCGGCCCCGACTTCATCGCCGGCTCGACCTGAGCGATCAGGGCGTCGAGTCTCCCAGCGGCGATCTCCTCCCGGCTTGGGAACGTCCAGCGCCGGTCGCCGCCATGCATCA
>DASUIJ010000311.1:0-2739 GCA_036279815.1 Phenylobacterium sp.
GCGCGTTATTATCACTCGCTGCGGCTGCTGGAGCGCGTGAAGGAGCGCGATCCCTCGATCTTCACCAAGTCCGGACTGATGGTCGGCCTCGGCGAAGAGCGCGATGAAATTCTGCAGGTGATGGACGACATGCGCTCCGCCGGCGTCGACTTCCTGACCATCGGCCAGTACCTGCAGCCCACCCGCAAGCACGCCCCCATCGACCGCTTCGTCCACCCCGACGAGTTCCGCGCCTATGAGGAGATCGCCCGCGCCAAGGGCTTCCTGATGGTCTCGGCCAGCCCGCTGACCCGCTCGTCGCACCACGCGGGCGAGGACTTCGCGAGGCTCAAGGCGGCCAGGCTGGCCAAGGAAGCGGCGGCCTAGGCAGCCCTTGCGCCACCACGTCACCAAACACCTGCCTTACACGCCCGACCAGCTCTACACCCTGGTGGGCGACGTCGACCGCTATCCGGAATTCGTGCCCTGGATCGTGGGCATGCGCACCTGGAACAGCCGCATCGACGCCACGGGCCTGAGCTGGACGGACGCCGAGGCCAAGGTGGGCTTCTCGTTCCTGCGCGAGCGGTTTTCCACCCGCGTGCGCCGCGACCCCGCCGCCCGGCAGATCGACGTGGACCTGCTGTCCGGCCCGTTCGACCGGCTCCGCAACCGCTGGGTATTCTTCGAGGAACCGGGAGGGACCCGCGTCGAGTTCGACATCGACTTCGCGTTCAAGACGCGGCTCCTCGAGGCCCTGCTGTCCCGCAACTTCGAGCATGCCGTCGACCGCCTGATGCAATGCTTCGAGGGTCGGGCGAAGGCCCTGTACGGCTGAGGCCGCGCGGTCAGTGCGCGATGCGCTCGCGCAATTGCTCCAGCGCCGCCTGCACGGCCGCCAGCTGTATCTCGGAGCGGGTCTCGAACTGGAAGAATTCCGACCGGTGATAGAGGCCGTGATTGGTCCGCGCCGTGGCGATGTGCACCGTGCCCACCGGCTTCATGCGGGTTCCGCCCTGCGGTCCGGCCACGCCGGTGATCGCCACCGCCAGGTGGGCGTTGGAATTCTCCAACGCGCCTTCCGCCATCATTCGCGCCACCGGCTCCGACACGGCGCCCAGGTCGGCGATCAGGTCGCCCGGCACCCCGAGCATCTCCTGCTTGGCCCGGTTGGTGTAGGTGATGAAGCCCCGTTCGAAGACGTCGGAGGCGCCGGCGATATTGCAGATCGCGGCGGCGACGAGCCCACCGGTGCAGCTTTCCGCGGTGACGATGCGCAGGGAGCGTTCCCGGGCCTCGTCGATCAGCAGACGGGCCAGGGTCTCGATCTCCAGGGAAAACATGCACGTGCTCCGACGGTCTTAGGCAACGGTTAAGCCAGGTAGGGCCTGCTTGCGACCACAACATCGGCTGCGCCGCCGATACAAGCCGATTCGAGACCATGACCACACTGGACGCTCGATCCGACCGCCCGACCGTCGCCGCGCCGATGCTCTTCGCGCTCACGGTCTTCGCCAGCGCCGCCCTGGTGTTCATGGTCGAGCCGATGGTGGCCAAGATGATGCTGCCCCTGCTGGGCGGCGGCCCCTCGATCTGGAACACCAGTCTGGCCTTCTTCCAGGGCATGTTGCTGGTCGGTTACCTCTACGCCCACCTGCTGCAGAAGGTCCGCTCGCTGAAGGCCCAGGCCTTCGTCCACCTGGGCCTGCTGATCGCGGCGGGGCTGGTGCTGCCGCTGCACGTGTGGACCCTGTTCGGACCGCCGGGCTCCGACCATCCCGCGCTCTGGCTGCTGGGCGCCCTGACAGCCTCGATCGGCGCGCCCTTCGCGGTGCTGTCGGCCACCGCGCCCCTGGTCCAGTCCTGGCACGCGCGCACTCTGCACGCCGAGACCGGCGCCGAGCCCTATGCGCTCTACGTCGCCAGCAATCTGGGCAGCCTGCTGGCCCTTCTGGCCTATCCGGCCATCGTCGAGCCCCTGACGCCGCTGCACGGGCAGACCCTGGCCTGGAGCCTGGTCTACGCCGTCTTCGTGATGATGATCGGGGCGCTCGCCCTCTATGTCGCCCGCCGCAACGGGGCGATCGCCGAGGCGCCGCCGGAGCTCCAGGCCGGTATCGCGCCCACCTGGCGCGACCGCGCGCTCTGGACGGTGCTCGCCGCCATCCCGTCCAGCCTGATGCTGGGCGTCACCACGCACATCACCACGGACGTGGCCTCGGCGCCTTTCCTGTGGGTGATCCCGCTGGCGCTCTACCTGCTGACCTTCATCCTGGCCTTTGCGTCCAGGCCGCCGATCTCGTCGGAGACCACGCTGCTGTTCCAGGCGGCGGCGGTCGTCGGTTGCGTGTCGCTCCTGCCGTTCGTGGGCGTGGGGCTGGCGGTCTCCCTGCCGCTGCATCTGGTCTGTTTCTTCCTCACCGCCCTCATGTGCCACCAGGCCATGGTGGCGCGCCGGCCCGATCCCGCCCACCTGACCGAGTTCTACCTGTGGATGTCGGTCGGCGGGGTGGTGGGCGGCTCGTTCAACGCCTTCCTGGCGCCGGTGATCTTCAGCAGCGTCGTGGAATATCCCCTGGTGCTGGCCCTGGCCTGCCTGGCGCGCCCCTGGGGCAAGGGGCCGATCGAGCCGTGGCGCTGGGTGACCTTCGCCCTGGGCGCGGCGGCGGCGGTGGCGACCGTGGTTGTCTTGCCCCTGTCCAGCAATCCGGTCACCGCCGGCATGGAGGTCTTCGGGATCAGGGCGCCGGTCCTGGTCGG
>DASUIJ010000312.1:0-3275 GCA_036279815.1 Phenylobacterium sp.
AGGTGACCGAAACGCCGATGCCCACCCCGCCCACGGCCACCCAGACGAAGGTGACGAACGCCTCCTGGATCGAAAAGACGCCGGTGAGCATGGCGGCGACCGCGAAGCGCATGCAGACCAGTCCGGAGGCGTCGTTCAGGAGGGATTCGCCCTCCAGGATATGCATCAGCCGCCTGGGCATCGGCGCATTGGCGGCGATCGCCGAGACGGCGATGGGATCGGTCGGCGAAACCACGGCGGCCAGGGCGAAGGCCACCGGCAGCGGCATCGCCGGGATCAGCCAGTGGATCAGGAACCCGACCCCGACGACGGTCAGGACCACCAGGCCGAGCGCCAGCTCGAGAACCGTGGCCCGGTCGCGCAGCAGCTCGTCCTTGGGGATTCGCCAGCCGTCCAGGAACAGCAACGGAGGCAGGAAGAGCAGGAAGAAGAGCTCCGGCTCCAGCTCCACGGTGGGGACCACCGACAGCGCTATGACGGCGCCCAGGGCGATCTGCACCAACGGCATCGGAAGCCGCGACCAGCGGGCGAGAGAGCCGCTGACGATCACCGCCAACAACAGCAGGAGGATGGTGACGACGGCTTCCAAAAAGACTTCCTGCGATGCGGCGCGTTTCGAACCCGGCCAGCGAAACCTGGCCGGCCGGGACGCGAATCTGGAGAATGGCCGCCTTCTATCACGAGCCGGCCAGGCTCGTGCGCCGCGGGCGCGAGAGCCGCTCGCATCCGGCGCGCTTCGTCAGGTCCGGGCGCCGGACAGCAAGGGCGCGGGCGGGCGGGCGCGGCTTCCCATCCGATGGATGAAGAACCAGTGCTTGGCCGCTTCCGTCGCCAAGGCGTAGGCCGCGACGATGACGACCAGGGTGGCCAGCAGGGCCGGAGGCAAGGGCGTCAGGCGGAAGAGCGCCGAGACCGGCCCCAGATAAGGCGAGACCAGGGCCACGAGCGTGACCGCCACGGTGGTCCAGACCAGCAGCCGGCCGGGCCGGCTCCGCCAGGCCGGCCCATGGGTCCTCAGCACCATCAGCACCGCCAGTTCGGTCAGCAGCGACTCCACGAACCACGAGGTTTGGAAGGTCTCCGCGCTCGCTTTGAAGACGTGGATCAGGACCGCGAACGTGGCGATATCGAAGACCGAGCTGATCAGCCCGAACACGATCATGAAGCGCTGGATATCGCCGATGCCCATCCGCTGCGCCGTCGCCACCTGGCTCGGCTCGACGGTGTCGGAGGAGATGGTGATCGCGGGCAGGTCGGACAGGAAGTTGTTCAGGAGAATCTGAACCGCCGTCATCGGCAGGAACGGCAGGAACGACGTCGCCACCGCCATGCTGATCATGTTGCCGAAATTGGCGCTGATGGTGATGCAGATGTACTTCAGGGTGTTGGCGAAGGTGCGCCGGCCCCCTTCGATGCCCTGGCGCAGGACGCCGAGGTCGCGATGCAGCAGCACCACGTCGGCGCTGGACCGCGCCACATCGACCGCCGTGTTCACCGTGACGCCGACGTCCGCCGCATAGAGGGCGGGAGCGTCGTTGATGCCGTCGCCCAGGTAGCCGACCGAGTGTCCGGTGCGCTGCAGGGCGCGGACAATGCGCTCCTTTTGCTGGGGATCGATCTCGGCGAACAGCGTGGTTCGCTCCGCCCGGTTCCACAGGGCCTCATCCTTCATGGCGGCGAGTTCCGCGCCCGTCAGCATGGCGGTTGCGTCCAGCCCGAGCGCCTTGGCGACATAGGCGACCACGTGGCGATTGTCGCCGCTGACGACCTTCACCGAAACGCCCAGCGCCGCCAGGTCGGCGATGGCGCCCGCGGCCTCCGGCTTGGGCGGGTCGAAGAAGGCCAGGAAGCCCTCGAAACACATCTGCGCCTCGTCGGCGATCACGTAGTCCGGCCTGACCTCCATGCGCCGCGTGGCCAGGGCCAGGACCCGCAGGCCCTCCTCGCCCTGGGCCTGGTAATAGGCCTCGAGTTTCGTGCGGGCGTCGGCGGTGAGCGGCTTTTCGCCGTCCCCATCCATCCAGGTGGAGCAAAGGTCCAGGACGTTGGTGAAGGCGCCCTTGGTGATCATCAGGCGCGTGGCCGGCGTGTCAGCCGCCTGGGCGACGATGGTCAGGCGCTTGCGGGTGAAGTCATAGGGAATCTCGTCGACCTTGACGTAGCCGTCCGTGGTCAGGGCGCCCTTCTCACCCGCGGTGACGATCGCCTTGTCGAGCGGATTGTCGATTCCGGTCTCGAAGGCGGCGTTGAGGAAGGCCAACTTCGCGACCGCGGGGGCGTCCTGACCGCGCGCGTCGAGGACCGCCTTGAGGACGATCTCGCCTTCGGTGAGGGTTCCGGTCTTGTCGGTGCAGAACACCGTCATGCCGCCGAGATTCTCGATGGCGTCCAGTTGGCGCACGATCACGCCGCGCTTGGCCAGGTCCCGCGCGCCGGCGGAAAGCGTCACGCTGATGATGGCCGGCAGCAGTTCCGGCGACAGGCCGACCCCGAGGGCGACCGCGAACAGCAGGGACTCCAGGAAGGGCCGCCCCAGCAGCTGGTTCATGGTCAGCACGAAGATGACCATGACGATCATGACGCGGATCAGCAGGCTGCCGAACCTGCGGATTCCGCGGGCGAAATCGGTCTCGACAGGCTTGGTCTTCAGCCGCTGGGCGATGGCGCCGTACTGGGTGGCCTGGCCGGTCTGGACGACCAGGATCTCGGCGGTTCCGCTGCGGACCGAGGTTCCGAGGAACACCGAGTTGGTCCGCGCCGCGAGCGGCGTGGATTCGGGGAGCACCGCGGGACGTTTCTCGACCGGGAAGGACTCCCCCGTCAGCGCCGCTTCGCTCACCAGCAGGTCGAGGGCCTGCAGCACCAGCCCGTCCGCCGGAACCACCGCCCCCGCCGAGAGCAGGACGATGTCGCCGGCCACCAGGTCGCTGAACGGGACCGATACGACCTGGCCGCCCCGGCGCGCCTTGGCGGTCAGGGCCAGCCTTCGGCGAAGCTCGGCGACCGCCGCCGACGCGCGATATTCCTGGGTGAAGCTCAGCGCCGTGCTGCCCAGCACGATCGCCAGGATGATGCTCGCCTCCAGCCATTCCTGCACGACGCCGGCGACCACGGCGGCGAAGACCAGGATCAGCACCAGCGGGCTCTCGAACTGACGCAGCAGCAAGGAGAACACCGATCGCGTGGCCTCGTCCTTGACGCTGTTCGGTCCGTCCCGTCGCAGGCGCTCGACGGCGGCCTGCGGCGTCAGGCCCTGCGGACCGCTGCCCAGTTCG
>DASUIJ010000313.1:0-9521 GCA_036279815.1 Phenylobacterium sp.
GGTGGGAGCCACCTTGTAGGCCGCGCCATTGGCGCAATCGATGACGATCCGCAGGCCATGATCCACGCGGTCAAGGAATACCGCGCCGACATCGGCATCGCCCTCGACGGCGACGCCGACCGGGTGGTGATCTGCGACGAAAAGGGCCAGGTCGTCGACGGCGACCAGATCATGGCCCTGATCGCCGGCCACTGGGCCAAGCGCGAGCGGCTGACCGGCGGCGGCATCGTCGCCACGGTGATGTCCAATCTCGGCCTGGAGCGGTTCCTCGCCGCCCGCAACCTCAAGCTCGAACGCACCGCCGTGGGCGACCGCTCGGTCATGGTGCGGATGCGCGAGGGCGGCTTCAACCTGGGTGGCGAGCAGTCGGGCCACATCATCCTGTCGGACTTCTCCACCACCGGCGACGGCCTGCTGGCCGCCCTGCAGGTCCTGGCCGTCCTGAAGGACAGCGACAAGCCGATGAGCGCGCTGGCCCGCCAGTTCGAGCCCGTGCCCCAGAAGCTCGAGAACGTCCGCTTCGCATCGGGCAAGCCGCTGGAGGCCGACCCGGTCAAGGCGATCATCGCCGACGTCGAGAATCGCCTGAAAGGTTCCGGCCGGCTGGTGGTCCGGGCCTCGGGCACGGAACCCCTGATCCGGATCATGGCCGAAGGCGACGACGAGAAGCTCGTCAACCAGGTGGTCAAGGAGATCGCCGGGGCCGTGCGCAAGGCCGCCGCCTAGGCCCCTCTGCAAAACCGCAGAACCGGCCTGCAAAGGCGCTGATTGTCCGGCGCCTGACCCGCGACTATTCCCCGCTCCCGCCCTGGTTGTCAGGGCGCAACCGATCCAGGGCCGCGCCCCGGATCCGATGGCGTGGGGCTCTGGGAAATAATGAAGCCGGTTCTGAAATGGCTTGGGTTCGCGCTGGCCGGGGTCGCCGGCCTGCTGATCATCGCCGTGGCCGTGGTGTATGGGACCACCGAGGTCATGCTGCGCGCGCCGTCGCCCAAGGCGCCGGTCCGCATCGCCGCGGCGAGCGACCCCGACGCGGTCGTCCGCGGCGCCCGGCTGGCCAAGGTCTATGGCTGCAACGACTGCCACGGCGCGGACCTGAAGGGCTCCCTGTTCTTCGACGAGATGCCGGTGGCCCGGATCGCCGCGCCCAATCTGAGCCTGGCGGCCGTCCATCAGAGCGACGCCGACCTGGCGCGAGCCATCCGCATGGGCGTGGCGGCCGATGGCCGGCGGCTCTGGGTGATGCCGTCAGAGGCTTTCGCCCACCTCACCGACGCCGAGACCGGCGACCTCCTGGCCTATCTGCGCAGCGTCAGGCCCCACGGCGAGGCGCAGCCCCGCAAGGCGATCGGGCCTGTGGGCCGGCTGGGCGCCCTGCTGGGGAAGTTCCGCTCCGCCCCCGACCAGATCAGGCTGAACGGCGCCGCCTCGCCGATCGACCTGGGGCCGCAGTTCGCCCACGGCCGCGAGATCGCCCGGGCCTGTATGGAATGCCACGGGGTCGACCTGAAGGGCTCGACGGTGACCCATGCGCCCGACCTGATGATCGCCGGCGCCTATGACCTGCCGGACTTCGAGCGGCTGCTGCGCACCGGAGTCGCCGCCGGCGGCCGACGCCTGGGCCTGATGAGCGAGATCGCGCCGAGACGCTTCAATGTCCTGAGCCACCAGGAGATCGCGGCCCTGCACGCCTACCTCCAGGCCCGCGTGGCGGCGAACTAGAAGACATACGGTGAATGCCGCTTCACCTTTCCAAACTGTAATATTCGTGCCACGCTCTCGTTTCTGCCGCGCTCGACCGAGGCAGAACGATAAAAGTCTGGGAGCGAAACATGTCGCGCAACGCCGCTATGGCGGGCTTCGGCAAGGGTCAGAAGAGCGTCAGCTCGATCGCCTGCCTCGCCTTTGTCGCCGTTCTGGCCACGGCCTTCTGGGCCGGCGCCGTCTGGATCGGAAACCTGATTCTCCAGCTGGTCGCCGCCGCATAGGG
Organism: Phenylobacterium sp.; assembly: GCA_036279815.1. Classification (GTDB taxonomy): domain Bacteria; phylum Pseudomonadota; class Alphaproteobacteria; order Caulobacterales; family Caulobacteraceae; genus Phenylobacterium. The sequence continues at coordinate 1,991 of DASUIJ010000313.1, forward strand.
CGAACCGGTCGCGAGGACAGGGCCGCCGGGCTCCACGCCCGCCCGAGCCCGTTCGCGCTAGGCCCGGCCGATCGACGCATACTTGAACCCTCGGCTGCGCAGGTCCTCGGGCTTGTAGATATTGCGTAGGTCCACCAGCACCGGGCTGTTCATCAGCAGCTTCACCCGGTCGAGATCGAGCGCGCGGAACTGGTCCCACTCGGTGATGATCACCAGCACGTCGGCTCCGCTCGCGACCTCGTAGGAGTCGGCCTTGAACGCCACGCCGGGCAGCAGCTGCCGCGCCTCAGGAGCGCCCTCGGGGTCGAAGGCCTGAACCTTGGCCCCCATGGCCTGCAGGGCCGGGATGATGTCCAGGGCCGGGGCGTCCCGCATGTCGTCGGTGTTGGGCTTGAAGGTCAGGCCGAGCACCCCCACCGTCTTGCCGGCCAGTTCGCCCTCGACCGCGCCCAGGACCTTGGACGCCATGGCCTTCTTGCGGGCGTCGTTCACCGCCACGGTGGTTTCGATCAGGCGCACGGGCGAGCCGGCGTCCACCGCCGTGCGCACCAGGGCCAGGGTGTCCTTCGGAAAACAGGACCCGCCGTAGCCCGGCCCGGCGTGCAGGAACTTGCCGCCGATCCGCTTGTCGAGCCCGATGCCCCGGGCCACCTGCTGCACGTCGGCGTCCAGGGCCTCGCACAGGTCGGCGATCTCGTTGATGAAGGTGATCTTCATCGCCAGGAAGGCGTTGGCCGCGTACTTGATCAGCTCCGATGTCCGCCGCGAGGTGAACAGGATCGGCGTCTCGTTCAGATAGAGCGGCCGGTAGAGTTCGGTCATCACCGGCCGGGCGCGCTCGTCGTTGACCCCCACCACCACCCGGTCGGGACGCTTGAAGTCCTCGATGGCCGCGCCTTCGCGCAGGAACTCCGGATTGGAGACCACGGCGAACTGGGCGTCGGGCCGCCGGGCCCTGACGATCCGCTCGATCTCGTCGCCTGTGCCCACCGGGACGGTGGACTTGGTGACGATCACCGTGAAGCCGTCGATCAGGCCCGCGACCTCCTCGGCGGCGGCGTAGACGTAGGTGAGGTCCGCATGGCCGTCGCCGCGCCGCGACGGGGTGCCCACGGCGATGAACACCGCGTCGGCGTTCTTCACCGCCTCGGCGGCGTCGGTGGAGAAGTCCAGGCGGCCGGCCTTGACGTTCTGGGCGACCAGCAGCTCCAGACCCGGTTCATAGATCGGGATGCCGCCCGACCTCAGGCGCTCGATCTTGGCCGCGTCCTTGTCGATACAGGTGACGGTGTGCCCGAAGTCCGCGACGCACGCCCCGCTCACCAGGCCGACATAGCCCGTCCCGATCATCGCCACGCGCATGGATCATTCCCCGAACTTGGATTCAGGCGGCTTTGACCACGCGCGGGGCGGAAAGCCAACAGAGCGCGAGGGACGCCCCCCAGAGCGTCAGATTTCCTGGTTGTAGGCGCCGATCTGCGGATACTTGGCGAGGCGGGGCTTAACCTCCTCGCGGAACAGGGCGCGCATGTCGGCCTCCGACCGCGTGCTCTCCACCACCACCACGATCTCGGGCTTGTTGGACGAGGCGCGGACCAGCACCCAGGAGCCGTCCTCCAGGGCCACGCGGACCCCGTTGACGGTGATCACGTCGACGATCCTGCGGCCCAGAATGGTCCCGCCGGCCTTGGCGAAGGCCTCGTACTCGGCGACGACGTCGGCCACCACGCCGTACTTGGCCTCGTCCGCGCAATGGGGGGACATGGTCAGCGAGGTCCAGGCCACGGGCAGGGCGGCCTTCAGGTCCGACAGCTTCCGGTCCGGGTTGCGGTCCAGCATCGCCAGGATCGCGGCGGCGGCGGTCAGGCCGCAGTCGTAGCCTCGGCCCATCGGGGAATTGAAGAAGAAGTGCCCCGACTTTTCGAAGCCGGCCAGCGCGCCCAGCTCGGCGGTCTTGCGCTTGATGTAGCTGTGGCCGGTCTTCCAGTAGACGGTCTTGGCGCCGTTCTTCTTCAGCACCTCGTCGGTGGCGAACAGGCCGGTGGACTTCACATCGACGATGAAGGTGGCGCTCTTGTGCAGGTCCGACAGGTCGCGGGCCAGCATCAGGCCGATCTTGTCGGCGAAGATCTCCTCGCCGGTGTCGTCCACCACGCCGCAGCGGTCGCCGTCGCCGTCGAAGCCCAGGGCCAGGTCGGCGCCGTGCTCGCGGACAGCCTTGGCCATCTCGGCCAGCATGTGGTGGTCCTCGGGGTTCGGGTTGTAGTGCGGGAAGGTCCAGTCGAGGTCGCAGTCCATCTCGATGACCTCGGCCACGCCCATCCGGCGCAGGGCTTCCGGCGCGAAGGCGCCCGCCGTGCCGTTGCCGCAGGCGCAGACCACCTTGAGCGGCCGCCGGACCTTCACCCGGGAGGCGACGTCGGCGAGGTAGCGCTCGGCCACGCCCTCGATGTGGGCGAGGCTGCCGCCCGGACGCGGCTTCCACTGGCCGCCGAGCACGATCTCCTTCAGCCGGCCCATCTCTTCGGGACCGAAGGTCAGCGGCTTCTGGGCGCCCATCTTCACCCCGGTCCAGCCATTCTCGTTGTGGCTGGCGGTGACCATGGCCACGCAGGGGGCGTCCAGGTCGAACTGGGCGAAATAGGCGGTGGGCGACAGCGCCAGGCCGATGTCCAGCACCTCGCAGCCGGCGGCCACCAGGCCCAGGGTCAGGGCCTGCTTGATCGACAGGGAGTAGGAGCGGAAATCGTGGCCGACCACGATGCGGGTCTGGCCCAGCTCCTGGATGTAGGTCCCGAGCCCCAGGCCGAGCGCCTCGATCCCCAGGAGATTGATCTCGGCCCCGAACAGCCAGCGGGCGTCGTATTCGCGGAAACCCGTGGCCTTGACCAGCGGGTAGTTCTCGAAGTCCGGGGTCTGGATGGCCAGTTCGGCGCGCGGAGCGGAAAGCATTGGATCTCCTGTTCGACTGGGCCTCTTACAGACCTCGGCGGGTTAAGACCACACGAGCGTCTGAGCTCGACTTTGGTGGCGCGCCGATTGCTAGACGCCGGCGCGCAGCAGGTCGTGGACGTGCAGGATACCCACCGGCCGACCGTCCTCGACCACGAACAGCACGGTGACGCCGGGCAGGGGATCGGCCATCAGGGCCAGGGCCTCCGAGGCCAGCTGGCCCGGGGTGATGGTCTTCCTGGGACCGGGCGTCATCACCTCGCCGGCGGTATGGGTCATCAGTCCGTCCATGTGGCGGCGCAGGTCGCCGTCGGTGATGACCCCGCGCAGGCGGCCGTCTTCACCCTGGATGCCGACGATGCCGAACCGCTTTTCGGTCATCACCAGCAGGGCCTCGGCCATGGGGGTGTCGGCGCCGACCAGGGGCACCTCGGCGCCGACATGCATCAGGTCGCCCACCGTGCGCAGCATGGCGCCCAGCTTGCCGCCGGGATGGAAGGTCTTGAAATCCTTGGCCGTGAATCCCCGCCGCTCCAGCAGGGCCACGGCCAGGGCGTCGCCCAGGGCGATCTGCAGGGTGGTGGAGGTGGTCGGCGCGTTGACCTCGCCGGTGGCTTCCGCGGCCTCGGCGAGCTGCAGCACCACGTCGGCGGCGCGGCCCAGGGCGCTGTCCGGCTGGGCGGTGATGGCGATCAGCGGAATATGGAATCGCTTGGCGTAGGCGAGCACGTCGGCCAGCTCGCGGATCTCGCCGGACTTGGACAGGCCCACCACCACGTCATCCTGGCCGATCATGCCCAGGTCGCCGTGGCTGGCCTCGTTGGCGTGGACGAAGAAGGCCGGCGCCCCGGTGGAGGCGAAGGTCGCGGCGACCTTGCGCGCCACGTGGCCGGACTTGCCCACGCCGGTCAGGATGATCCGGCCCTTGGCGGCGTGCAGCAGATCCACGGCGCGGACGAAGGGTTCGCCCAGCACCTGGGCCTGCAGGGTGAGCGCCTCGGCCTCGGCGGCCAGCACCCGGCGGCCCACGGCCACGGCGTCGAACCCGGTCATGGCGTCGGGACTCTCATTGGGTGGGCGCGATGGCCTGGGATTGCAGGTCGGTGACCGTCTGGCGTGCGCGGCTGATGCGCCGGTTGGAGGCTTCGGCCTCGCGCTTCATGGCCGCCTGCATCTCCGGGGTCTGCTGGACGGGCGTGTGGCCGAACGGGCCCGGCGAACGGTCGCCCAGGCCTTGCGGCCAGACCATGGCCAGGCCGATCATCGCGATCGCCAGGGCGACCAGGGCGGGAAGGAACAGGCGGTCGAGCATGTCTGGCCCGGATATAGCCGCTGCGTCGCTGCGCCGCCAGCGACCCTTGACGATCCGCCGCCCGGGCCCTAGCCCGCAGGCCTCACCATCGAGAGGTCGCGCCCTTGCCCACCCTGATCCTGTTGCGTCACGGCCAGAGCCGCTGGAACCTGGAAGACCGCTTCACCGGCTGGGTGGACGTCGACCTGACCCCCGAGGGCGAGGCCCAGGCCACCAAGGGCGGTGAGCTGATCCGCGCCGCCGGCATCGAGATCGACCGGGCCTACACCTCGGTCCTGACCCGGGCGATCCGCACCATGTGGCTGGCCCTGACCTCCGCGGGCCAGGTGTTCGTGCCGGAGATCAAGGACTGGCGCCTGAACGAGCGCCACTATGGCGGCCTGACGGGGCTCAACAAGACCGACACCGCCGCCAGGCACGGCGCGGAGCAGGTCAAGATCTGGCGTCGGTCCTACGACATCCCGCCGCCGCCCCTGGCGCCGGGCGGCGAGTTCGACTTCACCAAGGACCGCCGCTACGCCGGGGCGACCCTGCCGGACACCGAGAGCCTGAAGACCACCCTGGAGAGGGTCGAGCCCTACTGGCGGGCCGAGATCGCGCCGAAGCTGGCGGCCGGCGAGACCGTGCTGGTGGCCGCCCACGGCAATTCGCTGCGTGCGATCGTCAAGCTGATCTACGCGGTTTCCGACGACGCCATCGTGGGCGTCGAGATTCCCACCGGCAATCCGCTGGTGGTGGAGCTGGACGCCGCCCTGAAGCCCACCGCCGCGCGGTATCTCGACGCCGCCCGGGCGGAAAAGCTTCCCGCCGTCGGCTAGTCGGTGGCGCGGATCGCCCGGGCGATCTGCGCGTCGGTGCGGCGCAGGCCGAACAGCAGGCCCGCCGCGATGAGCGCCGGGACCAGCGCCCAGGGCGAGCCCGCCGCCGCGATCCCCGTCGCCACGGCGATCAGGCCGGCGACCCCGGCCTCGGCCAGCAGGGCGAACCAGGACGAGCCGCGGCGGCGGCGGAACTCGCCCCGCTTGCTGGGCTTCTGGTACCAGATGTTGATCAGGCCCGAGCTCACGGCCGCGGCGCAGCAGCCGGCCGTGGCGGCCAGTCCGGTCAGCGGCGACAGCACCACCAGCACCGCCAGCAACGGCGCCAGAAGCGCCGCCAGGGGCAGGAAGGCCGCCGCCAGCTTGGCGGTCTGGAAGGTCCCCAGGGGCGTGGGCGCGCAGGCCAGCAGGTCCGGGGCGTCCTCCGCCGAGATGGTGATCCAGGCCAGGCTGCCCGCCACCTGCCCCGCCAGGAAGGCCAGCCCTCCCGCGCCGCCGGGCAGGACCATGCTGTCGGCCGTGCCGGCGTTGCGGATCAGCAGCAACCCCAGCGGCATCAGGTAGAGCACCCTGAGCAGCACCTGGGAGATCAGTCCCGCGTCGCGCCAGAGCAGCCGCAGCTCCTTCTTCAGGGTCGCGGCGAAGGCGCTGGACGAGAACTTCGCGCGTCCGGCCGGGCGATGGGCGACGGCCGAATCCGCGCCGCTGGCCGCCGCGGCGTCGGCGGCGAAGCGGCCGCCAAGCCAGGTGCTGACCCCGAAGAACAGGGCCAGCGAGCCTGCGAGCAGGACCAGCAGGGGCACGGGCTCGCCCAGCATGGCCCGCAGCGGCCAGTCGGCGCCCGGCGGCGGAGCGAAGTGCGGATCGGCGGCCAGGCGCTTGGCCTGGAGCCACAGGCCGGCGCGGCCTCCGCCGCCGCCGCCGTTCATGAGGTTGCCCGCCTGGCTGGCCAGGAACACGCCTGCGCCGATCAGGGCCGAACTCACCTGGGCGACCATGCGGGTGCGGCGCGGTCCGATCAGGGCGAACAGGCCCATGGCCAGGGCCAGGCCGAGCGCGCTGGCGGTCAGCGCCAGGGAGGCCAGGACCACATAGGCCGCCAGCCAGGGCGGGTGGCCGATCAGCGCCACCGGAAGCAGCAGGGGCGAGATCAGGATGGCGAAGGCCAGGAAGGCGTTCAGCGCCAGGACCAGGAACCGCACGGTCAGCGTCTTGCGCGGCGACAGGGGCGACGAGAACAAGAGGTCGAGGTCGCCGCGCTGGTAGAGCGCCTCGGCCGCCGAGGCCAGGGTCTGGGACAGCATCAGGCTGCCGCCGACCACCAGGACCAGGTCCGCCACGATCACCGACAGGCGAACGACCGGGACCTGGAAATGTCGCAGCATCATGCCCAGCGGCACGCCCGCGAAGGCGACGAACAGGGCCACGGCGATCGCGACGATGATCAGGCCCCGCATCCCGCCGCCGCGCCGGGCCACCAGGCCGCGCCAGGAAATCCGCAGCTCATGCGCGAACAGCCAGGCCGTCGAACCGGGCGGCAGGAGCGGGCGGCGGCGCCGCGCGAGCGTCCCGCTCATGCGACGCTCGCCTCGCCGTCGCGTTCGCCCGTCAGGTCCAGGAACACGTCTTCCAGGGTCGCGCCGCTCTCGCCGGTGCGGGCGCGCAGCTCGTCGAGCGTGCCCTCGGCCAGGAGGCGGCCCTGCTGGATGATGCCGATCCGGTCGGCCATCCGCTCGGCCACTTCCAGGATGTGGGTGGTGAGGATCACCGTCGCGCCGTCGCGGACCCGCGCCTGAAGCAGGTCCTTCACCTGGCGGGCGACGGCGGCGTCGAGGCCGGTCAGCGGCTCGTCGAGGATCAGCAGCCGGGGATCGTGGATCAGGGCGCCGGCCAGGGCCGCCTTCTGCTTCATGCCGCGGGAAAAGCCCTCGCAGCGGCGATTGCGCTCCTCCCAGAGGCCCAGGGTCTTCAACAGCTCCTCGGCCCGCGCGTGGGCCAGGTCCGGGGCCACGCTCCACAGGCCGGCCACGAACTCGAGATACTCCATCGGCGTCAGCCGGTCGTAGAGCATGGGTTCGTCCGGCGCCCAGGCGATCAGCCGCTTGGCGGCGATGGGGTCGGCCAGGGCGTCGATCCCGAACACGCCGATGGTTCCGGAATCAGGCTTCAGCAGCCCCGCCACCATGCGCAAGGTGGTGGTCTTGCCCGCCCCGTTGGGGCCCAGCAGGGCGTAGAGCTCGCCGGAGCGGACAGTGAGGTCCAGGTCGTTCACCGCCGGCTTGCGGAACGTCTTGTTGAGGCCGCGCAGAACCAGGGCGTCGGTCACATATCCCTCCAGATCGCCCCACCGCGGGGCAGGCCGCGGTGGAATATGGCCGGGCCCGGGCTCCGGCTCAATCGGTCCTGGCGCGAGGCGCTTGCGCGGTCGCCCGCGCCTGGGCGACAAGGC
>DASUIJ010000314.1:0-5753 GCA_036279815.1 Phenylobacterium sp.
TGGGAGGTCATGAAGGCTCCTGCATCGTGAGGGAGCCCAAAAACGTCTCACAGACGGCTCGGTCCGTCAAGAACAAAATAGGAACACTTGATCCTTTGACGAAGGTCGACCTGCTGAGGGCGGCGCATGACCGCCTTCCGAACAGCCACTCCCTGGGCGGACTTGGGGCCCTGTCGCGGTAAGCCGCCAGGCGGCCCTCCCCGAGCCCAAGTCCGCCTACTTCTTCGCCAGGTCCGGCCGCGAGGCGAGGAACGCCGCCCGCTCCGACGGCGTCAGCACCTTGGCCTTCTTCTGCCGGCTCACCTTCGGCGTCGGCGGCTGATAGGTCGACGTCTTGCCCCCGGAACCCTTGAGATCGGAGAGACGGGTCTTCGAAGGCGGAGATTTCACGGGGACCTCGAAGGCTGGCGTGGACGAGCGGCCCACAAGCCCATGATACCTGTTTCCGACGCCCCCGACCGACCAATCGCATGGAAACGGGCTTCCCGTCCGGGCGCCGGGGAACCCCGCGCCGCGGCGGCGCATTAAACGCCTCGCCGGCCGCGTGGAATTCCCCATCCACTGCGCGGACGGACAGGTCGCTTCCCGTCCCCTCGTAGGGCGACCTTACGAGGCCCCATGCGCTTGCGTGTGGGGCCTCCTACTTGGGGGCGCCCCTAGGCCGGCTCGTAGTTGAGGATCGGCGCCAGCCAGCGCTCCGCGGTCTTCAGGTCCCAGCCCTTTCGCCGCGCATAGTCCTGCACCTGGTCCTTCTCGATCCGTCCGACCCCGAAATAGTGGCTCTCCGGATGGCTGAAGTAGAGCCCGGAGACCGCCGCCGTCGGCGTCATGGCGAAGCTCTCGGTGAGTTCGATCCCGGTCTGGGCCGTGGCGTCGAGGATCCGGAACAGGGTCGCCTTCTCCGTATGGTCCGGCTGGGCCGGATAGCCGGGCGCGGGGCGGATGCCGCGATAGGTCTCGGAGACCAGCCGGTCGATGTCGAAGGTCTCGTCCGGGTCATAACCCCAGAGCTCGGTGCGCACCTTGAGGTGCAGCGCCTCGGCGAAGGCCTCCGCCAGCCGGTCGGCCAGGGCGGAGGCGAGGATGGCGTTGTAGTCGTCGCCCTTGGCCTTGAACTCGGCGGCGATCCTGGCCTCGCCGTGGCCGGCCGTGACCGCGAACCCGCCGACCCAGTCGGGCTTGGTCCCCACCGGGGCGACGAAGTCGGCCAGGGCCACATTGGCCCGCCCGCCGTCCTCCTGGCTCTGGGTCTTGGCCATCTGCTGGCGCAGGCTGTGCAGGCGCGCGAGCTCGGTGGTCCGCGTCTCGTCGGTGTAGAGGACGATGTCTTCGCCGTCGGAATTGGCCGGCCAGAAACCCACCACGCCGCGCGCCTCGAACCAGTCCTCCGCGATGATCTTCTGCAGCATCTCCTGGGCGTCCTTGTAGAGGTCGCGCGCGGCCTCGCCGACCACGTCGTCCTCAAGGATCTGCGGGAACCGACCGATCAGCTCCCAGGCGGCGAAGAAGGGGCTCCAGTCGATGTGCCGGGCCAGGTCGGCCAGGTCGTAGGGGCCGAAGGCCCTGGTCCCGGTGAAGCTGGGCTTCGGGGGCTCGTAGGCCGACCAGTTCGACCGGAAGGCGTTGGCCCGGGCCTCGGCCAGGGTGGCGCGGACCCGATTGCCCTGTCCGCGCGCGAACTGCTCGCGGACCTTGACGTAGTCGGCGCGGGTCTCGGCCTGGATGCGGTCGCGCTCGGTCTTGGACAGCAGGCCGGAGACCACCCCCACCGCCCGGCTGGCGTCCAGCACATAGGTGGTCGATCCCGCCTTGTAGGCCGGCTCGATCTTCACCGCCGTATGGGTCTTCGAGGTGGTGGCGCCGCCGATCAGCAGCGGAATGGTGAAGCCCCGCCGCTCCATCTCGCCGGCCACATAGACCATTTCATCCAGGCTGGGGGTGATCAGGCCCGACAGGCCGACGATGTCGACATTGTGCGCCTTGGCCTCGTCGAGGATGCGGTCGGCCGGAACCATGACGCCCAGGTCGATGACCTCGTAGTTGTTGCACTGCAGGACCACGCCCACGATGTTCTTGCCGATGTCGTGGACGTCGCCCTTGACGGTCGCCATCAGGATCTTGCCGGCGGCCTCCCGCGGCTTGCCTTCCTTCTCGGCCTCCATGAACGGCATCAGGTAGGCCACGGCCTGCTTCATCACCCGGGCCGACTTCACCACCTGGGGCAGGAACATCTTGCCCGAGCCGAACAGGTCGCCGACCACGTTCATGCCGTCCATCAGCGGGCCCTCGATCACGTGCAGCGGGCGTTCGGCCTGGCTGCGCGCCTCCTCGGTGTCGACCTCGATGAACTCGGTGATCCCGTGGACCAGGGCGTGGCTCAGGCGCTGGGCCACCGGCGCCTGGCGCCAGGTCAGGTCCGGACCCTTGGCGTCGGACTTGCCGCCCTTGTATTTGGGCGCCAGCTCCACCAGCCGCTCGGTGTTGGTCAGCTTCGGGTCGCGCTGCGGGCGATTGAGGATCACGTCCTCCACCGCCTCGCGCAGCTCCGCCGGGATGTCGTCATAGACCGGCAGGTCGCCGGCGTTGACGATGCCCATGTCCATGCCCGCGGCGATGGCGTGGTAGAGGAACACCCCGTGGATCGCGCGGCGCACCGGCTCGTTGCCGCGGAAGCTGAAGCTGACGTTCGACACCCCGCCCGACACCCGCGCATAGGGCAGGGTCTGCTTGATCCGGCGGGTCGCCTCGATGAAGTCGACGGCGTAGTTGTCGTGCTCCTCGATCCCCGTCGCCACCGCGAAGATGTTGGGATCGAAGATGATGTCCTCGGGAGGGAACCCCACCTCGTCCACCAGGATCCTGTAGGCCCGTTCGCAGATCTCGACCTTGCGCTGGGCGGTGTCGGCCTGACCGACCTCGTCGAACGCCATCACCACCACGGCCGCGCCGTAGCGCAGGCAGGCCCGCGCCTGCTCCCGGAACTTGTCTTCCCCCTCCTTCATGCTGATCGAGTTGACGATCGCCTTGCCCTGCACGCAGCGCAGTCCGGCCTCGATGATCTCCCACTTGGAGCTGTCGATCATCACCGGAACCCGGGCGATGTCCGGCTCGGCCGCGACCAGGTTCAGGAAGATCTCCATGGCCTTCTTGGAGTCCAGCAGGCCCTCGTCCATGTTGACGTCGATGATCGAGGCGCCCGCCTCGACCTGCTGGCGCGCGACCGACAACGCCGCAGGATAGTCGCCCTCGGCGACCAGTTTCCGGAACCTGGCGGACCCGGTGACATTGGTCCGCTCGCCGACGTTTACGAAGATAGGTCTCATCGGGTCCGGTTCTTGACTGTGCAGGCCTCGACGAAGCCCTTGAAAATGGCCTGGCCCGGATGATCCGGACCCAGCAGTTCCTGGTGCCATTGCAGGCCCAGCGCGAAGGGGTGGCCTTCCAGTTCCACGGCCTCGACGATCCCGTCGGGGCTGTGTCCGCTGGCGACGACGCCGGAGGCGAGCTGCGCGATCGCCTCTCGGTGGAAGCTGTTCACCTCCAGCGTCGGCCCGACCAGGTCGAACAGCCGCGTGCCTGGCGCGATATCGACGCGATGCGAGACCTCGCGACCGTCGTGCTCACCGGCCTGCGGTCTCCAGGCCTTGAGGTCGGCCACCATCCTGGCGCCGTTCAGGCAGGCCAGGGCCTGCATGCCGGCGCAGAGGCCCAGGATCGGCTTGCCCGCGGCGAGAAACCCCTCCACCAGCGCCCGCTCGGCCGCCGGGCGGGCGCTGGCGGGCGCCGGAGAGACCGCGCCCAGGTACCAGTCGTCCGGAACCGCGAACCGGCCGCCGGCGGTCATCAACCCGTCGAAGCCCGCCACCGCATCGCCCGTCAGCTCCGGCGCATAGGGCAGCCCGAACGGCGCGGCGCCCGCGGCGATCAGGCCGTGGAAATAGCCCTTGGCCGCCTCGTAGCGGGTCCCGCCCCCCGAGGTGTTCTCGTCCATCAGGACGGCGATGCGCGGCCGGCTCATCGGCCGGCGCGCCGTTGCGCCAAGGCGATCTGGCCCGCCAGGAAGTCGGCAAAGGCGACGCCCTGGACGCTGAGCGCCTTCGGATAGAGCGAAGCCCTGGTCAGGCCCGGCAGGGTGTTGATCTCCAGGAACACCACCCCCTCGCCGGTGACGATGAAGTCGCTGCGCGAATAGCCCATGGCGCCCACGGCCTTGTGGGCGGCCAGCGCCGCGGCCTGCAGCGCCGCATTGGTCTGCTCGCCGAACCGGGCGGGGCAGATCTCCTCTGTCGTCGAGGCCAGATACTTGCCGGCATAGTCGAAGGCGCCCTCCGCGGGCACGATCTCGATCGGCGGCAGGGCGATCAGCGAGCCGTCGGCCTGCTCGAGCACGCCGCAGGTGGCCTCGGCGCCGGCGATGAAGGGCTCCACCAGATAGGTCTCCCGCCGGGCCGCTTCCGCCAGGGTCGCCAGGTCCTCCTGCCCATTGACGAAGATCAGGCCATAGCTCGAGCCCTCGGCCACCGGCTTCGCCACTAGCTTGCCGTGGCGGGCCAGGTCGGCCTCAGCCGTCTCCACCGACACCGTGGGCGGGACCGCGACGCCGACCTTCGACACCACCGCCTTGGTGGCCGCCTTGTCGAACGCCAGCCGGCTCGCCGCCGCGCCGGAGCCGGTGAAGGCCACGCCGCGCGCTTCGGCCAGGGCCGCCAGGGTCCCGTTTTCCGCCGCCCCGCCATGCTGGCCCAGGACCAGCACGCGCTTCTCCGCCGCCGCGCGGTCCAGGGCCGCCTCGATGGGACCGATCAGGGCGTCGCCCGGCGGGAAGTCGAGCTCGAACGGCCGGGCATGGGCGGCCAGCGCCGCCCGGTCGGCTTCGAACACGCGCCCATCGGGCGCCTGGAACCACAGGTCAGCCTGCGGCAGGGCGAGCGCCAGCGCCTGGGCGCTGGCGACGGAGACCAATCGCTCCCGGTTGGTTCCGCCGAACAGGATGGTGATGTGCATCAGGCGAGCTCGAACGGCTCCAGGCCCGCCAGCCGCATGGCTTTCGGGCGCTCGGGAATCTGGCGCGGCTTGAGACCTTTGACCGTCTCGGCCACGTGGCGGATGTGGTCCGGCGTGGTGCCGCAACAGCCGCCCAGGATGTTCACCAGCCCGTGCTCCGCCCACTCATGCAGTTCGTGCGCGGTCTGGTGCGGCTCCTCGTCATACTCGCCGAAGGCGTTGGGCAGGCCGGCGTTGGGATAGGCCGAGACCAGGGTGTCGGCCACCCGCGCCAATTCGGCGACGTGGGGCCGCATCAGCTCGGCGCCCAGCGCGCAGTTGAAGCCGATGGCGAAGGGCCTGGCGTGCTTCACTGAGTTCCAGAACGCCTCCGCCGTCTGGCCGGACAGTGTTCGGCCCGACCGGTCGGTGATGGTGCCCGAGATCCAGATCGGCAGCGGCTCGTAGCCCTCGTCCTCGAGGTCGAGGATCGCCTTGATCGCCGCCTTGCAGTTCAGGGTGTCGGTGATGGTTTCGATCAGGAACAGGTCCACGCCGCCCTCGTGCAGGGCGATCATCTGCTCGCGATAGGCCTGGTAGACCTCCTCGAAGGTCACCGACCGGGCGCCCGGATCGTTCACGTCGGACGACATGGACAGCATCTTGTTCAGCGGCCCGATCGAGCCGGCCACGAAGCGCGGCTTGTCCGGCTGCTTGGCCGTCCAGGCGTCGGCCCGCTCGCGGGCGATCCGCGCCCCGGCCAGGTTGAT
>DASUIJ010000315.1:0-32053 GCA_036279815.1 Phenylobacterium sp.
AGCCGCCCCAACCGCCGCTGGAATAGCTGTGCGAACTCATCCGGCCGCCGAAGCCGCCCCGGGAGAGCACCGAGGTGCGGGTCTGGATCTTCGGCGGGGTGGCCTTGATCGCGGCCGGGGGGTCGATGCCGTTGACGCCGATCTGGGTGCGGCCGGTGCGGTAGTCCGTGCCCAGCTTGCCGCCATAGCCGGTGTAGTACCCGCCGTCGCGCTGGTCATGGTAGAGCCCGGTCCCGCGATAGCCGCCGTTCAGCATCTGGCCGACCACGAAGCCGGTCAGCAGCGGGGTGAAGAAGCTGCCGCCGCCCTGGCCTGAGCGCGGCACGCACTGTCCGGCGCCATAGACCTCCTCGCAGGTGTCGCGCTCCGCGTAGCGCGGGGCGGCCGCCTCGTTGTCCTTGATCGCCGCCAGGGCCGCCTCGCGGCACTGGTCGTCCGACATGTCGTTGGCGTCGAAGCAGGCCTGCAGGGTCGGATAGGCGAAGGCCTTGACCGGCTGGCCCTGCTCGACCTGGGCCGGGGGCTCCTGCCACTGCCCGGTGCGGGCGGCGTCCTGGCCGTCGCAGGCGATCAGCGAGACGCTGGCCCCGCACATCACCGTGGTCATGGCGATCTGCCGCGAGCGCTTGGGGGCTCGGCGGGACGTCGGGACTTGGGGGGCGTCGGAGGTCATGGGAGTCAGGCCGTCATGCAGGCGGCGTTGATGATCCCCACCGCCACGGAGATCAGCAGCATATAGATCGCGCTGGCGATCTCGCCACGTTCGATGCGCGCCGACACGTCCGGCAGGGCCACCTTGCGGACGGCCCAGAACACCAGGATCTGGATCGCCCCGGCCAGGGCCGCCCAGGCGGCGAACTCGACCAGGCTGTGGGTCTGGGAGAGCGCCGAGGCCAGCGGGATCATGTAGCCCAGGACCGCGCCGCCCAGGGCCACGGCGGCGGCGATGTTGCCCTCGCGGATCAGCTTGCCCTCGTCGTGCGGGGTCACCAGCCGATAGAGCGCCGAGAAGCCCAGGGCGAAAGCCCCGGCCGCGGCGAACGCCATGAGGAAGGCGATGGCGCCGCTCACAAAGCCAAGGTAGTCGAACATGGCAGCCCCTTCTCAGGCTTCGAATTCGGCGACGTCGAGGGGGATCCCCAGCATCACCTCATGGGTCAGGTCGCCGCCCTGCGGCTCCTGCTCGATGGCGAGCAGCAGCTCGCGCCCCTCGCCCGGCAGGTCGCGAGCGAACAGCATGCAGGTCTGGTAGATCCGCCGCACGGCGGTGGCGGCCCGGTCGTCATAGACGTTCTCCCAGAACTGAACCGGGTCCTGGGTCTCGTCCTCGGGCCCGAACCACAGGCGCTGGTAGTCGGGCAGGCCCTCGGCGGTGAAGGTCCGGGCCTTCAGCCGGTCGAGCCAGACCCGCTTCGCCGCCGGGTTGGGCGGCCAGGCGCTGACCCAGGGCATGAACAGGGTGTGGTCCTCGTCCCGCTGGCCCTCGCGGTCGCGGGACACCACCTGGAACATCAGGTCGTCGTCTGTGTAGAAGCGATGCACGAAGCCGTCGGCGCCCATGTCGATCAGGCCCTGGGCGGTGATCTCCAGCACGTCGGTGTCCAGGGCGAAGCGCGCCGCGGCGCCGAACCGTCGCCAGGCCAGCGGATCGACGCGCAGCGTCCGGCCGATGGTCAGGTTGCGGACCACGGGCAGGGCGGGGGCGTCGGGGTCGCCGCGCCGACCGAAAAAGCGTCGGATCATCGAGCGCGCAGGTCTCCAGGCAGGTTTCGGGAGAAGATGAACCCTTCTTGCGTCCTGTCAAGCGTACATGTATGTTGTACGCGTACAGGATATGCCGCCCCGATCGAACACCATAGACCCGAACCCCGCCGCCCGTCGAACCCGGGAGTGGCGGGCCGAGCGCAAGCGGCTCGGCCTGGTGAAGCTCGAGCTCTGGGTGCCCGAGGTCGCCAAGGCCGACATCCAGGCCGCGGTCCGCGCCATCCTCATCGCCTCGAGCCGAGGCCCTGCCCTTCACAAGACCCCCGATCCGCCCCAAGGAAATCCGCAAATGGACCAGGTCATCGACACCGATTGGACCGTAAAGTCTCTCGCCGACGCGCTCTCCCGTTCCCCCCTGGTGCGCGAGGGCGAGATGACCGTCCGCGTCCTGGAGGGCGCGGACCCCGTGCTGCTGATCAAGATGCACGAGCAGGGCGACCTGCCGATCTATCTGAGCGCCGGCGCCGACCAGATCGTGGTCTCGGCCCTGCTCTGGCCGGTGGACGAGCAGCCCGACCGGGCCGCCTTCAACGAGTTCCTGCTGAAGGCGCAGAAGATCGTGCCGCTGTCGAACTTCGGGATCACCACCGTCGCCGATCGGGACTATTACGAGCTGTTCGGCGAACTGGCCTGCAAGACCACCCTGCAGACCGTGATCATCGAGCTGCGCATGCTGGCGGAGAACGCGATCCGCGCCGCCAGCGACCTGCGCGACACCTTCAACCGCGCGGCCTAGGAAAACACGACCATGTCCATGTGGAGCAAGCTCTTCGCCCTGCTGCGGGGCGGCGCCTATGACGCCGGCGCGACGGTGGTCGACGCCAACGCCCTGCGCATCCTCGACCAGGAGATCCGTGACGCCGACGGCGCCCTGGGCAAGGCCCGCGACGACCTGGCCTCCCTGGTGGCGCGCCGCCGGATCCTGGAGAAGGACCTGGGCGGCCTGCGCGACCAGGCCCAGAAATACGAAGGCTCGGCCCGCGCGGCCCTGGCCAAGGGCGACGAGCCCCTGGCGCGGGAAGTCGCCCAGCGGATCGCCGACCTGGAGCAGGAAGCCAGCCTGAAGGCGCCGCAGCTCGACGAGATGCGCGCCGCCGAGGAGCGCATGCACCAGGTCATCGCCGCCACCCAGCAGAAGGTCGAGACCCTGCGCCGGGAGATCGACGTGGTGAAGGTCAACGAGAGCGTCCAGCGGGCCCAGGCCTCGGTGGCCGCCAGCGGGACCGGCGCCAACGCCGCCCTCGGCTCGGCCGCCGACAGCCTCAAGCGCATCAAGGAGCGCCAGGCGGTCCGCGACGAGAAGTTCAAGGCCGCCGGCGAACTGGATGACCGCCGCACCGGCGCCGACCTGGACGCCAAGCTGCGCAACGCCGGAATCCTGCCCGGCCAGTCCTCGGCCGACGACATCCTGGCCCGCCTGTCCGCGCCGGCCCAGGAGCCGCTGCAGATCGAGGCCCCGGCCCTCAAGATCGAAGCTCCGCGGGAAAGCTGACGCCATTGCGCCGTCTGAAACTGGACGAACGGCCGGGCTGGAAGGCCCGCGCCGAAGAGTTGGGCTTCACTTTCCATCACGTGGACGGGCGCCGCTACTGGGACGAGAGGGCCGCCTACGCCTTCACCCTCGCCGAGATCGAGGACGGGCTGGAAGCCCCGGCGACCGAACTCCACGGTCTCTGCCTCGACCTCGTGGACGAGGTGGTGAAGAGCGAGAAGCTGATGGCGCGCCTGGCGATCCCAGAGGCGGCCCGCGACTATGTCGCCCGCAGCTGGGCGGACAAGGCGCCCTCGCTCTACGGGCGCTTCGACTTCGCCTATGACGGCCAGGGCCCCGCCAAGCTGTTCGAATACAACGCCGACACCCCCACCAGCATCTACGAGACCGCGGTCTTCCAGTGGATCTGGCTGGAGGAGATGATGGCGGCGGGGCGCCTGCCCGCCAACGCCGACCAGTTCAACAGCCTGCACGAGAAGCTGAAGGGCCGGTTCGCCGCCCTGTTCCCCGGCGGCGGTTTCGTCCACTTCTCCAGCGACCCCGACGCCGTCGAGGACCGCCAGACCGTGCGCTACCTGGAGGACCTGGCGACCCAGGCCGGCATCGAGCCCAAGTTCGCGCCGCTGGGTGAGATCGGCCTCGACGCCGACGGCCGGTTCGTCGACCAGGACAACTACATCGTCGGCGCGATCTTCAAGCTCTATCCCTGGGAAGAGATGCTGCGCGAGCCCTATGCGGAGAACCTCGCGGGGTCGAAGACCCAGTTCATCGAGCCGGCCTGGAAGGCGATCCTGTCCAACAAGGGCCTGCTGCCCCTGCTGTGGGAGCGCCACGCCGGCCACCCCAACCTGCTGCCGGCCTTCTTCGAGGACGATCCGCGGAGCGCCGAACTCGGCCGCTCCTATGTGCGGAAGCCGCTGTTCTCCCGCGAGGGCGCCAATATCGAGCTGGTGGACAAGGGGCGCCGCGCCGCCGTGCTCGACCAGGGCTACGGCGCCGAGGGCCACATCCGCCAGGCCCTGCATACCGTCACCAGGTTCGACGGCCACTACCCGGTCATGGGCGCCTGGATCGTCGGCGACGAGGCCGTGGCGCTGGGCGTCCGCGAGGATCGCGGGCGGGTGACCCGGAACCTGTCGCGGTTCGTGCCGCACGTGATTTTGGATTAGCGGGGTCTTTGGGCCAGCCGTGGCGGGATCCAGATCACCCTAAGGTTCGCGCCGCAGGCGCCAGCCGGGGGCTGGGAGATGTGAGACAGGGTGCTCTGCACCTACCCCCTCCGTCATTTGCCGCCGGCAAATGACACCTCCCCCAATGGGGGAGGACCTTGGCGCAGCGCAGGCTCTAGCCTCATCCCTCACCCTGGCTATTGTCCTCAGGTCGTAACCTCGGGGCCCTCATGAAAACGCCGCTCGCGCTCGTCGCGCTCTCCGCCCTCTGCCTGGGGGCGGCGCCGCTTCCGGCCTACGACCTGCTGGTGAAGAACGCCCAGGTCTATGACGGCTCCGGCGGGGCGCCGTTCGCCGGCGAGGTGGCGGTCCGGGGCGAGCGCATCGCCTATGTGGGGCCGCATGCGCCGGGCGCCGCCAGGGCGGTCATCGACGCCCACGGCAAGGCGGTGGCGCCGGGCTTCATCAACATGCTGTCATGGGCCAACGAGACCCTGATCGCCGACGGCAGGGGCCTTTCGGACCTGAAGCAGGGCGTGACCCTGGAGGTCATGGGCGAGGGCCATTCCATGGGACCGCTCACCCCCGGGATGAAGGCCAGGGAGCAGGCCCGGCAGGGGGACATCCGCTACCCGGTCGACTGGACCACCCTGGACGAATACCTGCGCGGCATGGAGAAGCGCGGCGTGTCGCTGAACCTCGCCTCCTTCATCGGCGCCGAGACCGCCCGGGTGAACGTGCTGGGCGAGGACGACGTCGACCCGACGCCCGAGCAGCTGGCGGCCATGCGCGAGCTGGTGGTCCGGGCCATGGAGGACGGCGCCATGGGCGTCGGCTCCTCGATCATTTATGCGCCGGGCAGCTATGCGGAGACGCCGGAACTGGCGGCCCTGGCCACGGAGGCCGGGCGCTGCGGCGGCATCTACATCAGCCACATGCGCTCCGAGGGGGACCGGCTGGTGGAGGCGGTGGACGAGCTGATCGAGATTTCCCGGATCTCCGGCGCCCCCGCCGAGATCTACCACCTGAAGGCCGCCGGCCGTTCCAACTGGAACAAGCTCGACACGGTGATCGCCCACATCGAGGCGGCGCGCGCCCGGGGCCAGCGGATCACCGCCGACATGTACACCTACCCGGCCGGTTCCACCGGCCTGGACGCCGCCATGCCCACCTGGGTGCAGGCCGGCGGCGTCGAGCAATGGATCGCCCGCCTGAAGGACCCGGCCATCCGC
Organism: Phenylobacterium sp.; assembly: GCA_036279815.1. Taxonomy (GTDB): domain Bacteria; phylum Pseudomonadota; class Alphaproteobacteria; order Caulobacterales; family Caulobacteraceae; genus Phenylobacterium. The sequence continues at coordinate 5,658 of DASUIJ010000315.1, forward strand.
GCCAGGGTCATCGCCGAGATGCGCGACGACCATCCGAACTTCGAGAACCTGCAGCGCCATGCCGGGGCCCAGGGCACCCTGCTGGTCGGCTTCAAGAACCCGGCGCTGAAGCCCCTGACCGGCAAGACCCTGGCCGATGTCGCCAAGGCCCGCGGGGTGAGCCCCGAGGACGCCGCCATCGACCTGGTCATCGAGGACGGCTCCCGCGTGCAGGTGGTCTATTTCCTGATGTCGGAGCCCAACACGGCCCGCGAGACCGCCCTGCCCTGGGTCAGCTTCGGCTCGGACGCCGGAGCCCTGGCGCCCGAGGGCGTGTTCCTGCAGTCCTCCACCCACCCCCGCGCCTACGGCAACGTGGCCCGGCTGCTGGGCAAGTATGTCCGCGAGGAGAAGACGCTCACCCTGGCGGAGGCGGTGCGCAAGCTCTCGGCCCAGCCGGCGCACAATCTCGGCCTGCACGACCGGGGGATGATCAGGACCGGCGCCTATGCCGACCTGGTGGTGTTCGACCCGGCGACGGTGGCCGACCATGGCACCTTCGAGAGGCCGCAGCAGTTCGCCACCGGGGTCAGCCATGTGGTGGTCAACGGCCAGGTCGCCCTGGCGGACGGCGAGCCCACCGCGGCCCGGCCCGGGCAGGTGGTTCGCGGGCGCGGCTGGAAAGGCTGGCCGGACGGCGGCTGCCGCGCCTCGGCCAAGGCCTGGAGCTGGTGAGCATGGACGCCGCCCTCGCCCAGAGGCTCCACGCCTTCGTCACCGTCTTCGACCCGCCGATCGGCGAGGGTTCGGGCCCGACCTTCGCGGTCAAGGACATGATCGACGTCGCCCATGTCCCCAGCTTCGGCGGCGGCCGCACGGCCCTCGATCCCGACCCGGCCCGTCACGCCGCCCCGGTCCAGCGGCTGCTGGACGCCGGCTGGCGCGCCGTGGGCAAGACCCACACGGTGGAGCTCGCCTATGGCGGCTGGGGGACCAACCGGGCGGTCGGCGCGCCCTGGAATCCCTGGGACGCCAGGGTGCATCGCGCGCCGGGGGGCTCGTCCTCCGGCTCGGCGGTGGCGGTGGCGGCCGGGCTCTGCGACATGGCGCTCGGCACCGACACCGGCGGCTCCGTCCGCATCCCGGCCTCGGCCTGCGGGGTGGTGGGGCTGAAGCCCGGGCGCGGCCTGGTGGCCCTGCGCGGCGTCCACGACCTGGCGCCCAGCCTCGACACCTGCGGGACCCTGGCCCGCACCGTGGCCATGGCCGCGCGGGCCCTGGCCCTGATCTCCGGGCCGGACGACGGGCAGGCCGGTCGCGGACCCTTCGACGCCGAAGCCGCGCTGGCGAAACCGGTCGCCGGGTCGCGGGTCGCGGCCCTGCCGCTGCACGCCCTGGGCGAGGTCGACCCCGAGGTGGGGGGCCTGTACCTCCAGGCCCTGGAGCGCCTGGGGGCGGCCGGGGTCAAGGTCGAGATCGTCGAGCCGCCGCAGCCCCTGGAAGCCTATTTCGAGCCCAACGGCGTCCTGATGGCCGGCGAAGGCTGGCGGGTGCGCGGCGCCCACCTGTCGCGCAACCGCGACGTGATGGACCCCTGGGTCGCCAGGCGCTTCGAGGCCGGCCGGCTGATCGACGACGCCCGGCTTTCCGCGGCCCGGCGGCGTCGCGCGCAGGACCAGGCCGCCTTCCACGCCTGGCTGGCGGCCTATGACGGCCTGCTCTGCCCCTCGGCGCCGATCGTCGCCCCGCCCCTGGATTCGGTGGACGAGACCACCTCGCCGCTCAGCCGCCTGACCCGCGCCGCCAACTATCTCGACCTTCCGGCCGCGAGCCTGCCCTGCGGCCTGAACGCCGAAGGCATGCCGGTGGGGCTGCAGATCATGACCGGCCCGGCCGACGAGACCATGCTGGTGGCGCTGGCCGCGGCCTTCGAGGCGGTGTCGGGCTGGGAGGGCCGGTCGCCCGACCTGTCCGGCTTCCGCTGACCGGCGGGAACCCGGCGGCTCACGCCCCGTTCATCCGCCTCGCCCTAAAGCCGCCGTTCGCCTCCGTTAAGAGCCCGCCCATGACCCTGACCCGACGCAGCCTGACCCTCGCCCTCGCCGCCGCGCCCCTCGTCGCCGCGCCTCTGGCCGGCCCGGCGTTCGCCGCGCGGCCGCAGATCGCCCCCCTGTCCGCAGGCGACCGGGAGCTGGTGGATCGCGCCGCCGCCTATCTGCAGGCGCTTTCGGAGGCCACCGGCCGCTTCGTCCAGACCGACGCGCGGGGCAATTCGACAAAAGGTGAGCTTTTCCTCAAGCGCCCGGGCAAGGCGCGGTTCGCCTATGACCCGCCCTCGAACCTGCTGGTGGTGGCGGACGGGGCCAACGTCTCGATCGCCAACCCCAAGCTCAAGACCTTCGACCGCTATCCCCTGATGGCGACCCCGCTGTCGATCTTCCTCGCCCGCCAAATCCGGTTCGACAAGGGGATCGTGATCTCCAACGTCAGCCGCACGCCCGGGGGGTTCGCCATCACCGCCCGCGACGGCCGCAAGGAGGCCGAGGGCCAGATCACCCTCAGCTTCGCCGACGATCCGCTGGTGCTGACCGGGTGGACGGTCTCCGACGCCCAGGGCCAGTCCACCCGCATCCGCCTGGACGGACTGCAGCGGACCTCCGGCCTGGCGTCGTCGCTGTTCGTGCTGAACGACCCGCGGCCGAAGAACCCCGGCCGGGCCCGAATGTGACAAGTTCACAACAGGCAATATCCGCCGCGATTCACCTTGACGTTTGTTGGGTGTCGTTGCATTAATACCACGCATGACACCTGTGCGAGCGGGTGGACTCCGTGCCGGAACCTATCCCCTCCCGGCCGCGGCATGAGAGACATCACTGCGCCCGGGCCTCTCCAGTGTCCGGGCGTTTCTTTTTGCCGGGACCACCCCTAATAGGCCTGCATGCGCCTTCGACTCGCCACCTGGAACGTCAACTCCGTCCGCCTGCGCGCCGAGCAGGTCGCCCGCTTCGTCGACGAGCAGGCGCCGGACGTCCTGTGCCTGCAGGAGATCAAGTGCCAGGAGGGGGAGTTCCCCAGGCGGGCGTTCGAGGACGCCGGCCTGCCGCACATCCGGATCGCGGGCCAGAAGGGGTGGCACGGGGTGGCCATCGCCTCCCGGCTGCCCCTGGAAGACGTCGCCCCGCTGCAGGTCTGCCGCGAGGGCCACGCCCGGGTGGTGGGCGCGCGGGTGGCCGGGATCGAGGTGCAGAACTTCTACATCCCCGCCGGCGGCGACGTGCCCGACCGGGAGCTGAACGCCAAGTTCGACCACAAGCTCGACTTCTTCGAGAAGCTCACCGCCGAGATGGGCCGCCGCGATCCCAAGGCGCCCCTGGCCATCGTCGGCGACCTCAACGTCGCCCCTGGCGAGAATGACGTCTGGAGCCACCGGCAGATGTCGAAGGTCGTCAGCCATACCCCGATCGAGATCGAGGCCATGGCCGCCCTGAAGGCGTCGGCCGGCTTCATCGACCTGGTGCGCGAGGCCATACCCGATCCCGCCAGGCTGTTTTCCTGGTGGAGCTACCGCGCGGCCGATTTCCGCGCCTCGAACCGCGGCCTGAGGCTGGATCACATCTGGGTCACGCCCGGCCTTCGCGAGGCGGCGTTCCGCACCGGCGCGGCCTCGTCGCGGGTGCATGACGACGTGCGCGCGTGGGAGCGGCCCTCCGACCACGCCCCGGTGACCGCCGATTTCGGCCTCTGATCCGAGGCCCTTGCGCCGGATCAGGATGCGAAACGCCGGGCCGCGCGCTATGGTGGCGCAGGAAACCCCGGAGACCGACCCATGCGCAGGCTTGCGCCCTTCCTCGTCCTGCTGCTCGGCGCCTGCGCCGGAAGCGGCCAGCCCGACCCGGGCCCGACGCCCGCCCGCGGCGAAACCCTCGCCGCCCGCCAGTGCTCCGGCTGCCACGCCCTGGGACCGGTGGGCGACAGCCCGCGCGCCGCGGCGCCGCCGTTCCGCGACCTGGCCCTTCGCAACAACGAGCTCGCCCTGGAGCGACGGCTGAGCGCCATGAACGGCCAGCCGCACTACGAGATGCCGCGGGTGATCCTGCAGCCCGGCGAGATCTCCGACCTGGCGGCCTATATCGCCGGCTCGCGCTAAGGCGCTAAGGCGCCAGCCGGTAGCCGCCCGCCTCGGTCAGCAGCAGCTTGGCGTTCGAGGGATCGGGCTCGATCTTCTGCCGCAGGCGGTAGACGTGGGTTTCCAGGGTGTGGGTGGTGACCCCGGCGTTGTAGCCCCAGACCTCGGCCAGCAGCTCCTCCCGCGAGACCGGCTTCTCGCCGGCGCGGTAGAGGTATTTCAGGATGTTGGTTTCCTTCTCGGTCAGCCGGATCTTCTTCTGGGACGGATCCACCAGCATCTTGGCCGAGGGGCGGAACTCGTAGGCGCCCAGGTGGAAGACCGCGCCCTCCGACTGCTCGTGGCTGCGGAGCTGGGCGCGGATGCGGGCCAGCAGCACCGCCAGCTTGAACGGCTTGGTCACATAGTCGTTGGCCCCGGCGTCGAGGCCCTTGACCGTGTCCTCGTCGGTGTCCGCCGCGGTCAGCATGATGATCGGCGACGCCACCTGTCGCTCGCGGATCTGGCGGCAGACCTCGCGGCCGTTGATGTCGGGAAGGTCGACGTCGAGCAGGATCAGGTCGGGCTTGACCTCCACCGCGCGACGAACCCCGTCGTTTCCGGTGGCGGCCTGGACGACCTGGAACTCGTCGCCCATCTCGAGCTGCTCGGCCAGTTCGCCGCGCAGGTCATCGTTGTCGTCGACGATCAGCAAAGTCTTTCGTTGAGCCATGGGCTGGAACATGCACCGTGTCGGTCCGAAGCGCCAACCTCGGAGATTTGGCGACGCATGATCTTCACGGCGATGTCAGACGGGCGATTCGATCTGGGCGGCCGCTGGTGCGACTGCGCCCTGGGCCGCGAAGGGGTGGTTCCGGCCGCGGAAAAGCGGGAAGGCGACGGCTGTTCGCCGCTCGGCGTCTGGCCGGTGCGCCGGGTTCTCTACCGCCCCGACAGCGCCTTCGCGACCCTGCCCGCCCTCACGACGCTCGGCGTGCCCTGCGCGCCCATCGCCCCCGACGACGGCTGGTGCGACGCCCCTGGCGACCCCCGCTACAACCGGCCGGTCAAGCTGCCCTATCCGGCCAGCGCCGAGCGGATGTGGCGCGACGACCACCTCTACGACATCGTGGTGGTGCTGGGGCACAACGACGACCCGGTCACGCCGCTGATGGGCTCGGCCATCTTCCTGCACCTGGCCAAGCCCGACTATTCCGGGACCGAGGGCTGCGTGGCCCTGCAGGCCGGCGACATGATCGAGCTGCTGTCGAAGCTTCAGGAGGGTTCGGCGGTGTCCATCGTCGACGCCTATCCGCACCCGATGATGGCCGCGCCGGAGCAGGCGGCGGCGCTGAAGCCCGGGTCAGGCCTGCGTCCGTTCCCGCGCGCCAAACAGGGCTGAGCCCACCCGGACGCTGGTGGCGCCGAATCGGATGGCCGTCTCGAAGTCGTCGCTCATCCCCATGGAGAGCCGCTCGATCCCGTTGCGCGCGGCGATCGCGGCCAGCAGGGCGAAGTGCGGGCCGGGCGGCTCCCCGGCCGGCGGGATGCACATCAGGCCCTCGACCGCGAGCCCGTAGGTTCCCCGCACCAGGGCGATGAACCCGTCGGCCTCCAAGGGGGACACGCCGGCCTTCTGTGGCTCCTCGCCGGTGTTGACCTGGACATAGAGCCGGGGCGCCCGGCCCTGGCGAAGGGCCTCCTCGGCCAGGGACCGGGCGAGTTTCTCGCGGTCCAGGGTCTCTATGACGTCGAAAAAGGCCACCGCCTCCCTGGTCTTGTTGGTCTGCAGGGGTCCGATCAGGCGCAGCTCGACGCCCTGGCGTCGCTCGGACCACCGCTCCATGGCCTCCTGCACCCGGTTTTCCCCGAACACGGTCTGGCCCGCGGCGAGCACCGGGGCGATGTTTTCCCAGGGCTGTTGCTTGGAGACCGCGACCAGGGCCACATCGGAGGCCTTGCGGCCACAGGCCTGCGCCGCGCGGGCGATGCGGGCCATGATGTCGTCGAGAGCAGGGGAGGCGGACATTTCGGGGTTCTGGACGGTGGCGAGGACGGCGGCCTGCTTACGGCGGCGCGGGCCCGCGGGAAAGACCCTGCCGGGCCTTCTCGTGTTCACCGACCCGGCGCGCACGCCCGATGTGGAGGCCCTGGCGAGGCGGCTGCCGCGCGGGGCGGCCCTGGTCTACCGCGCCTTCGGGGCGCCGGACGCCGAGGCGACGGCCCGGCGGCTGCGGGCCATCGCCCGTCGCCGGGGCCTGAAACTGCTGATCGGGGCGGACGCCGGACTGGCGGCGCGAATCGGGGCGGACGGCGTCCATCTCCCCGAGCGGCTCGCCCACCAGGCGCCGCGGCTGGCGCGCCGGGGCTGGCTGGTGACGGCGGCGGCCCATTCCGTGCGGGCGGCGCGGGCGCGGGGGGTCGACGCCGTGGTGGTCTCGGCCGTCTTCCCGTCCGCAAGCGCCTCGGCGGGCAGGCCCCTGGGGCCGGTGAAGCTGGCGTCCGTGGTCCGCGCCGCCGGACGGCCGGTCTACGCCCTGGGCGGCGTCACAGACAAAACGGCCCGCAGGCTGCTGCCTACGGGCGTGATCGGCGTCGCCGGCGTGGACGCGTTCAGAACTTGAAAGCGGTCTCGAGGCGGACCCGCGGGGCGGTGTCCTGCGGCCGGGTCTTCTTGTACAGCGGCGAGACCGGCTGTTCGCCCAGGGCCACCGCGCCGCCGATCCGCAGGGACGGCGTCAGGCGGAAATAGGCGCCGGCCTGGATGTCGTTCAGCTGGGCGTCGCGCTCGACCGGCTGGTCGAGGTTCAGGGTCACGCCCCAGCGGCCCTTGCGCGCGTCCCACTTCAGGGACTTGGCCCCCTGGGTCGCGCCGGCGCTGGCGTCGGCGCGGACGGTGAAGTCGGTGACCGCCTTGGGCGTCTCGGCGTGCGCCATCGTCGCCGCGCCCGCGAGGAACGCCGCACCGATAAGCGAAATGACCGTCCGGTCCAACATCATCACCAATATGGGCCCTGCCGCCCTCGACCACCAGACTTGGCGTCTGTTGCTTAGCTGCGATTAAATTCCTGAACGCCCTCAGGTCAACCGCTGACGGCCCGGCGGGCGGCTCCCGGCGACGAATCCCTCGGCGCCTGTGGCGACAAGGCCACGCGATTCCTGTTTGGCGGTTTTATTAGCGTTGTTATAGAGGGCGCCGGCGCGGGGCGGCGTCGCGTTGTTCACACGGCGCGGATTAATCTTTGGGAGCGGATGCATATGCCGTTTGTGCGCGGAGTTTGGATGCGAGGCGTTGCGGCCGGGGCGCTCGCCTTGAGCCTGACGGCGCTTGGCGCCTGCTCGAGTGGTGGCCCCAAGACCTTCCAGACCCAGGAGGAGGGCGGCTTCCATCCCTTCCGGGGGCTTGGCGGCGGCGGCGGGGCCAAGGCCACCGGCGACCAGCCCTCCATCGGAGTGAACGGCTATCTGTGGCGCGCCAGCCTCGACACGCTGGCCTTCATGCCCCTGGCCTCCGCCGACCCCTACGGCGGCGTGATCATCACCGACTGGTACATCAATCCGGAAAAGCCGGACGAGCGCTTCAAGTGCACCGTCTACATCCTGGATTCGCGCCTGCGCGCCGACGGCCTGAACGTCGCGGTGTTCAAGCAGTCCAAGGACGCCTCGGGCGGCTGGGTTGACGCGCCGGCGGCCGGCCAGACCGAGACCGACATCGAAAACGCCATCCTGACCAAGGCCCGGCAGCTTCGACTTTCGAACATCCGGGGCTGATCCCCCCGGGCGCGTTCGGACGCCTCAGAGCTTCATGTTCGGCCGGACGCGCCCCTCTGATCCGGAGGTCGGCGCGTTTTGTCGTGCCCGCTCTGTTCCCTTCGCCCTCGAAACCAAGCTAAAGCCTCCAGCCATGGCCCGTTACAATCCCAAAGAGACCGAGCCCAAGTGGCGCAGCGCCTGGGACAAGGCCCAGGTGTTCAAGGCCGGCCCGCCCGCGCCCGGGCAGCCGAAATACTACGTGCTGGAGATGTTCCCCTATCCGTCGGGACGCCTGCACATGGGCCATGTGCGCAACTACTCCCTGGGCGACGTCATCGCCCGCTTCAAGCGCGCCCGCGGCTTCAACGTCCTGCATCCCATGGGCTGGGACGCCTTCGGCCTGCCCGCCGAGAACGCCGCCATGGAGCGCGGCGTCGATCCCCGCGCCTGGACCTACGACAACATCGACCGGATGCGTTCGGAGCTGAAGGAGCTGGGCCTCAGCATCGACTGGTCCCGCGAATTCGCCACCTGCGACGTGGCCTATTACGGCCAGCAGCAGGCCTGGTTCCTGGACCTGTTCAAGGCCGGCCTGGTCTATCGCCGCGAAGGCGTGGTGAACTGGGACCCGGTCGACCAGACCGTGCTGGCCAACGAGCAGGTGGTCGACGGCCGCGGCTGGCGGTCCGGCGCGGTGGTGGAGAAGCGCAAGCTGAACCAGTGGTTCCTGCGCATCACCGACTATGCCGACGACCTGATCGATTCCCTGAAGACCCTGGACCGCTGGCCCGACAAGGTCCGGACCATGCAGGAGAACTGGATCGGCCGCTCCAAGGGCGCGCGGTTCGCGTTCCGCTGGGCCGACGGGCCCGCCGCCGGCTTCGAGGACGGCCTGGAGGTCTACACCACCCGGCCGGACACCCTGTACGGCGCGAGCTTCGTGGGCGTCGCGCCCGACCATCCGCTGGCCGAGCAGATCGCCGAGAAAGACCCCCGGGCGGCCGCCTTCATCGCCGAGTGCCGCCGGGGCGGCGCGTCCGAGGCCGAGATCGAGACCGCCGAGAAGATCGGTTTCGACACCGGTCTGACCGTGGCCCACCCCTTCGACCCCGACTGGAAGCTGCCGGTCTGGATCGCCAACTTCATCCTGATGGACTACGGCACGGGCGCGATCTTCGGCTGCCCCGCGCATGACCAGCGCGACCTGGACTTCGCCCGCAAGTATGGCCTGCCGGTCACCGCCGTGGTCCTGCCGCCCGGCGAGGATCCGGCCGCCTTCCGCGTGGCCGACGAGGCCTATGTGGGTCCCGGGACGATCTTCAACTCCCGCGAGCTGGACGGCCTGGAGGTCGAGCCGGCCAAGGCCAAGGCCATCGCCCGCATCGAGGCCCAGGGCCAGGGGGACGGCGCCACCGTCTATCGCCTGCGCGACTGGGGCGTGGCCCGCCAGCGCGGCTGGGGTTGCCCGATCCCCGTGGTCCATTGCGACAGGTGCGGCGTGGTCGCCCTGCCCAGGTCCGCCCTGCCGGTGGCCCTGCCCGACGACCTGGATTTCGGCAAACCCGGCAACGCCCTGGCCCGCCATCCCACCTGGAAGACCACCACCTGTCCGGACTGCGGCGGTCCCGCCACCCGCGAGACCGACACCCTGGACACCTTCGTGGACAGTTCCTGGTATTTCGCCCGCTTCACCAATCCCGAGTTCCCCGAGCCGATCGACAAGGCCGCGGCCGACTACTGGCTGCCGGTCGACCAGTACATCGGCGGCATCGAGCACGCGGTGCTGCACCTGCTCTACGCCCGCTTCGTCACCAAGGCCCTGGCCGACCAGGGGATGCTGAGCGTCCACGAGCCGTTCGCCGGCCTGTTCACCCAGGGCATGGTCACCCACGAGACCTATCGCCGCCAGGGCGGCGAATGGGTCGAGCCCCGCGAGATCGAGATCGAGGCGGAGGGCAAGACCCGCCGCGCCCGGCTGGTCGGCACCGGCGAGCCGGTGGTGATCGGCGACGTCGAGAAGATGTCGAAGTCCAAGAAGAACACCGTGGCCCCGGAGGAGATCTTCGAGGTCTACGGGGTCGACGCCGCGCGGCTGTTCGTTCTGTCCGACAGCCCGCCCGAACGCGACGCCCAGTGGTCGAACGCCGGCGTCGAGGGCGCCTGGCGGTTCGTCAACCGGGTCTGGGCCGAATTCGAGAGCCAGCCGCAGGGCGTCGCGGCCGCGGCCGCCGGCGACGACCCGGGAGCCCTGGCGATCCGCAGGGGCGCCCATCGCCTGATCAAGGCCATGACCGAGGCCATCGAGGGCTTCCGGTTCAATTCCGGCATCGCGCGCCTGTACGAGTTCCTGAACCTGCTGAAGGAGCACAAGGCGGAGGGGGCGAGCCCCGCCGTCCTGGCGGCCCGCGCCGAGGCGCTGTCGGCCTTCGCCCGGCTGATCGCCCCGTTCACGCCGCATCTGGCCGAAGAATGCTGGGCGCGGATCGGGGGCTCCGGCCTGGTGGTCTCCGCGCCCTGGCCGGACTACGATCCGGCGCTGACCCAGGACGCCGTCCTGACCCTGCCGGTGCAGGTGAACGGCAAGCGCCGGGGTGAAATCCAGGCGCCGGCGGGGGCGGAACCCGCGGACGTGGAGAAGATGGTGCTTGACGATCCCGAGATCGCACGGCGCCTTGAGGGCCTGACAATCCGCAAGGTGATCGTGGTGAAGGATCGCATCGTGAATATCGTGGCCGCGTGAGGGTGATGATCCGCCTTAAGAACCGCCTGAAGGCCCTCGGGGTCCTCGCCGTCGCCGGTCCGCTGCTGGCGGCGTGCGGCTTCACCCCGCTCTATGGGACGCCCGGCGTCACCCGCTCGCTGGCGGCCATCCAGGTCTCCACGCCGGAGGGCCGCACGGGCGAACTGCTGCGCGAGCACCTGAACGATGTCCTGGCGCACAATTCCGGCGCGGCGCCGGCCTATCGCATGAACGTCTCCCTGGGCGAGCAGCGCTATCCGCGCGGCGTGCGGGTCGACAACGTCGCCACCCGCTACGAATACGTCCTGGTGGTCGCCTACAGCCTCAACGAGGCGGTTTCCGGCGCGGTGGCCAAGACCGGCCGGGTGCGGGTGGAGGTCACCTACGACTCCGCCGACCAGCCCTACGCCTCGGTCGCGGCCCAGCAGGACGCCCAGGACCGCGCCGCCGGGGAGGCGGCCCGTCGCATCGAGCTGGAGCTGGCGGCCTGGCTCGCCAAGCCCCAAGCCGCACCCAAGACCTAAGGCCGTGATCCTCAGCCGCCGACCCGATATCGAGCGGTTCCTGGGCGCGCCGGACCCCCTGATCCGCGCCGCCCTGATCTATGGCCGCGACATCGGGGTGGTGCGCGAGCGCGCCCACCAGCTGGCCGCCAAGGTCGCCGACCGCCCGGACGATCCCTTCGACGTGGCCCTGCTCACCGACGGCGACATGGAGGGCGACGCGGGTCGGCTCGAGGGCGAGCTCGCGGCCCAGTCCTTGATGGGCGGCCGCCGCCTGGTGCGCCTGAAGCTGACCACCGAGAAATCCGGCCCGGACAAGCTGGCCGCCGAGGCCCTGGTCCGTCACGCCGCCGGCGAGCTCAATCCCGACGCCTTCTTCCTGATCGAGGCCGGCGCGCTGGGAAGGGACTCCGCCCTGCGCAAGGCCTGCGAGAAGGCGGCCGCCTGCGCCACCATCCCCTGCTACGAGGACGAGCCCGGCGACATCGCGCGCCTGGTCCGCGACAGCCTGGGCAAGGACGGGGTCGGTCTGACCGCCGACGCCCTGGCCCTGTTCGTCGCCCGCATGCCCAAGGAGCGCGGCGTCGCCCGCCAGGAGATCGAGCGGCTGGCCCTGTTCCTGGGCCCCGGCTCCGGTATGACCGCGACCCCGAAGGACCTGGAGGAGTTCCTGGGCGTCGAGCCCGAGGCCTCCCTGGCCGACGCCGCCGCCGACGCCTTCGGCGGCCGCCTGGCCGAGGCGCAGTCGGGCCTGCGCCGCGCGGCCCAGGAGGGCGAGGCCGGTCCCGCCGCCGTCCGCGCCATCGGCCAGTATCTCGGGCGCCTGCGCCGCACCCTGACCCTGGCCAAGAGCGGCGCGGGACTGCAGGAGGCGGCCAAGGCGTCCGGCGTGTTCTGGAAGAGCGAGCGGGAATTCCTGCGGCAGGCGCGCACCTGGACCCTGGCGGAGCTCGACCGCCTGCAGCCGGAGGTTCTGGCCGCCGACCGCGCCTGCAAGACCACCGGGTCGCCGGACCAGCTGATCGCCGAGCGCCTGGCCCTGCAGATCGCCGGGCGCGCCCGCCGCCTGGGGCTGTGATGGCGCGGCGCCTGAAACCCCTCCTGAGCCTGCTGGCCGTGCTGGCGGCCGCGTCCCCGGCCGCCTGCGCGCCGCCGGACCCCCTGGAGGCCTACGCCCATCCGCAGCGGCTGGTCCGGCTGCCGGACGGCCGGCGGATGAACCTCTACTGCCTGGGCGACAAGGGGCCGGTGGTGGTGCTGGACGCCGGCATTGGCGGCACGACCTTCTCCTGGGGCTCCGTGCAGTCCAAGCTGGCGGTGAACTTCCGCGCCTGCGCCTACGACCGCGCCGCCATGGGGTTCAGCGATCCGGGGCCGCTGCCCCGCGACGCGAGGAGCCGCGTGGCCGACCTGCACGCCCTGCTGAAGGCCTCGGGACTGCCCGGGCCCTACATCCTGGTCGGACATTCCCTGGGCGGCCTGAACGCCCGGCTCTACGCCGCCCTGCACCCGGGCGAGGTCGCCGGGCTGGTGCTGGTCGATCCCTCGGTCCCGCGCCAGGACGCCCGCATGTACGCCGCCCTGGGCGGGACGCCGCCGGACTCCAACGCCGGCCGCCGCGCCTGCCTCAAGGCGGCCGAGGCGGGCCTCCAGCCCGGCACGCCGCAGTACGACCGCTGTGTCGGCAAGCTGCCCGAGAAATGGCCCCAGGCGTTCCGCGACGCCCTGGCCCACATGAAGACCGACCCGGCCTTCTTCCGCGCCGAGGTCTCGGAGTATGACAGCCTGGTGGGCGTGGACGCCGATCAGGTCGATCAGGCGCCCCAGTCCCTCGGCGACCTGCCGCTGATTGTCCTGACCGCGGAGAACACCTATCGCGACGGGGTTTCGCCGGCCTATGCGGAGACCCTGTCGGCGCTGTGGAACCATATGCATGACGAAATCGCCGCGCTGTCGACCCGGGGCGTCAACCGCCTGGTCCCGGGCTCCGGGCACCTGATCCAGAACGACAACCCCGTGGCGGTGGCGAGCGCGGTGCGCGAAGTGGCCGATCAGGCGCGCCGGCGCTGACCCCCAGGCCGCCGGCCGCCCTGCCTGCAGCCCGAAGGACGCCGGAGGGAGGCGGAGGCCCTAGCCCCGGGTCAGCCGCCGACAGACCTCGTCCAGCTGTTCCAGCGTCTGGTACCTGATCCGCAGCTCGCCGATCCCGCCCCGGTCCAGCACTTCCACGTCCAGGCCCAGCACCTCTGACAGGTCGACCTCCAGCGCCTGGGTGTCGGCGTCCTTCGCAGGCCTGGCCGCGGGAGGCCTGGCGGGCGCCGCCCCGCCATTGGCCGCGCGGCGGGCCAGCTGCTCGGTCTCGCGCACCGAGAGGCCCCGGGCGATGATCGTGTCCGCCAGGGCCAGCGGATCGGGCGACGCCAGGATGGCGCGGGCGTGCCCGGCGGAGATCTTGCCCTCCAGCACATAGTTTCGCACTTCGGGAGGCAGGTTCAGCAGCCGCACGGCGTTGGCCACGTGCGCCCGGCTCTTGCCCACGGCGTCGGCCACGTCGTTCTGGGTCCGGCCGTGCAGCTGGATCAGCTGCTGGTAGGCGGCGGCCTCTTCGATCGGGTTCAGCGCCGCGCGCTGGACGTTCTCGATGACGGCGATCTCCAGCACCTGGGCGTCGTCGAGTTCGCGCACCAGGGCGGGCAGGCTGTGCAGGGCGGCCTTCTGGCTGGCGCGCCAGCGCCGCTCGCCGGCCACGATCTCGAAATGGCCCTCCAGGTCGGGGGCGGGGCGCACCAGGATCGGCTGCAGCACGCCCTTCTCGCGGATCGAGGCCGCCAGCTCGTCGATTTCCTCCTCCGAGAACACCCAGCGGGGCTGTTTCTCGTTGCGGTGGATCAGCTCGATGGGGATGTCGCGCAGGCCCGCGGCCGCCCCGCCGGTCACCGGCGTCTCCTCGACCTCGCCCAGCAGGGCCGAGAGCCCCCGGCCCAGTCCGCGTTTCTCAACCATGGTCGGGATTCCTTAGGCCGCGGCTTTCGCGCGGCGGTCGCGCTCGCGCACCACCACCTCGCGGGCGAGTTTCAGGTAGGCCTGGCTGCCGGCGCACTTCAGGTCATAGACCAGGGCTGGCTTGCCGTAGGACGGCGCTTCGGAGACCCGGACGTTCCGGGGGATGACCGTCTGGTAGACCGTGTCGCCGAAGTGGCCGCGCACGTCGCGGGCCACCTGCTCCGACAGGCTGTTGCGGCGGTCGTACATGGTCAGCACCACCCCCTGGATCTCCAGGCTGGGATTGAGGCTGCCGCGCACCAGCTCCACCGTGCGCATCAGCTGCGAGAGGCCCTCCAGGGCGAAGAACTCGCACTGCAGGGGCACCAGCACGGCGTCGGCCGCCGCCATGGCGTTCACGGTCAGCAGGTTGAGCGACGGCGGGCAGTCTATCAGCACATAGGTGTAGGCGCCCGACACCCGGATCGGCTCGATGGCGTCGCGCAGCTTGAACGATCGCCGGGCCTGCTGGCCGAGCTCCAGCTCCACGCCCGACAGGTCCGGGTCCGCGGGGATCAGGTCGAGGCCCGGCAGGGCGGTGTGCACCACGGCGTCCATCAGCGGCGTCTCGCCCATCAGCACGTCGTAGAGGGTGATCTTGCGCAGCGCCCGGCCGATGCCGAGCCCCGTGGAGGCGTTGCCCTGGGGATCGGAATCCACCAGCAGCACCTTCTCGCCCACCGCCGCCAGGGCGGTGCCGAGATTGATCGCCGTCGTGGTCTTGCCCACCCCGCCCTTCTGGTTGGCGACCACCAGAACGCGCAGCTTCCGGACTTCAGGTCTTGCGGCCACGGCCCAGCCTCCTTACGCGTACGATACGGCCCCGGGCGTCACTCAAGCTGGGCAACACGTCAGCCTCGAAATCCCAAGATTTAGCCGCATCCTCCATTTCGGACGCTACATCTTGTCCCTTGAGGAACAAGGCGGTCGCGCCACGGTGGAGGTAGGGCCGGGCGTACCCAAGCAACCGGGAGAGCGGCGCGCAAGCCCGGGCCGTGACGATATCCACAGGCAGGGCCAGATCCTCCGCACGAGAATTATGAACGGTCGCCGGAAGGTCCAGGCCCTGGACCACTTCGGTGAGGAAACGGCAGCGCTTGGCCATGCTCTCCACGAGGTGGACGTGGAAGCCGGGACGGTCTTTTCCGAGGATCGCCAGCACGATGCCGGGCAATCCTGCGCCCGCGCCCAGGTCGGCCCAGACCCTGGCCTCCGGCGCCAGCGGCAGCAGCTGGGCGGAGTCCCAGGCGTGGCGGGACCAGAAGACGGGCAGGGTGGAGGGCCCCACCAGGTTCATCCGCTGGTTCCAGTCTTCCAGGTAGGACCGGTAGCGCTCCAGGTCGGCCACGGCGGTCGGACCGGCGCCGGTTGCGGCGGCGAACGCGGCCGGACCGTCCACCTCGATCACGTGGGTCATCTCAGGCGGCGCGTCGGCGGACATGGGCGAGCAGGGCGGTGAGCGCGCCGGGGGTGACGCCTTCGATGCGGGCCGCCTGGCCCAGGGTCAGGGGACGGACGGCGACCAGCTTCTCGCGCACCTCGTTGGACAGCCCGCCCACGGCGCCGTAGTCCAGCTCGCTCGGCAGCCTCAGGTTCTCGTCGCGGCGGAAGGCCTCGGCGTCGGCCGCCTGGCGGTCCAGATAGCCGGCGTAGGAGGCGTCGATCTCCACCTGTTCGCGCACTTCCGGCGACCATTCGCGGATTTCCGGCCAGATGCGCGCCAGGTCCTCGAAGCCGATGGTGGGATAGGCCAGCAGCTGGCTGAGGTCGCGGCGCTGGCCGTCGGCCTTGACCGGCAGGCCGGCTTTCTCGGCCTTGGCGGGAGTGAGGGTGAGCGCCCTGGCGGTGGCGCGCGCCTGGGCCAGGGCCGAAGCCTTTGAGCGGTAAGCTGTTTCACGTGAAACACCGACGCAGCCCAGGGCCATACCCCGCGCGGTCAGCCGCTGGTCGGCGTTGTCGGCCCGCAAGGTCAGACGAAATTCCGCCCGGCTGGTGAACATCCGGTAGGGCTCGGTGACCCCGCGGGTGACCAGGTCGTCGATCAGCACGCCGATATAGGCTTCGTCGCGCCCGAACACCGCGGCCTCGGATCCGGCGGCGGACCGGGCGGCGTTCAGGCCGGCGACCAGCCCCTGAGCGCCGGCTTCCTCATAGCCCGTGGTGCCGTTGATCTGGCCGGCCAGATAGAGGCCCGGCAGGCGCTTGACCTCCAGGGTCGCGTCCAGCTCGCGCGGATCCACATAGTCGTACTCGATCGCATAGCCGTGCCGTTTCACGTGCACGGCCTCGAGCCCGGGAATGGTGCGCAGGAACAGGTCCTGGGTTTCCGCCGAGACCGAGGTGGAGATGCCGTTCGGATAGACCGTGTCGTCGTCGAGGCCTTCCGGCTCCAGGAAGATCTGGTGCGAGGTCTTGTCGGCGAACCGCACCACCTTGTCCTCGATGGACGGGCAGTAGCGCGGGCCGCGCCCGCTGATCCGGCCGCCATAGACCGCCGATTCCGACAGCCGCTCGGCGATGATCCGGTGCGTCTCTTCCGTGGTGTAGGTCACGCCGCAGGCGACCTGGGGGGTGGTGATCTTCCGGGTCAGGAACGAGAAGGGCGTGGGAATCTCGTCCGCCGACTGCATCTCCAGCCGGTCCCAGGCGATGGTCCTGCCGTCCAGGCGCGCGGGCGTGCCGGTCTTCAGGCGGCCCATGGAGAGGCCCAGGCTGTAGAGCCGGTCGGACAGCCCGATGGCCGGCGCCTCGCCGACCCGGCCGGCCGGAATCCGCTGTTCGCCCTGGTGGATGATGCCTTTCAGGAAGGTGCCCGTGGTCAGCACCACCCGGCCGGCCGGATAGGTCTGGCCCGAGGCCCCGACCACCCCGGTCACCCGGCCGTCGACCACCAGCAGGTCCTCCACCGCTTCGGCGCGGAGGGTGAGATTGGGGGTGGCGGCCAGCTCGGCCTGCATGGCCTCGCGATAGAGCCGCCGGTCGATCTGGGCCCGCGGCCCGCGCACCGCCGCGCCCTTGGAGCGGTTCAGCAGCCGGAACTGGATCCCGGCCACGTCCGCCAGCCGTCCCATCACCCCGTCCAGGGCGTCGATCTCCCGCACCAGATGGCCCTTGCCCAGGCCGCCGATGGCCGGGTTGCAGCTCATCTCGCCGATGGTTTCCAGCTTGTGGGTCAGCAGCAGGGTGCGGGCGCCGAAGCGCGCCGAAGCCGCCGCCGCTTCACAGCCGGCGTGGCCGCCGCCGATGATGATCACGTCCCACGAAGTCACGCGCACAGGTCCCATCCGCCGGATATGGGCGGGCGGATGCTATAGCGGAAGGCGAGGGGGGTTACACGTGAAACCTGGGGCGCGGGGCAGGCGGAGCGCGGAGCCGGGCGACCCTTCGGACGGCGTCCGGCCGGCTGCTTCCCCGTCGACGGGGCCACGGCGCCGGTGTTTCACGTGAAACGCCTTATTTTCCAATGCAGAACGTCGCGAACACCCGGTCGAGGACGTCCTCCGGGTCGATCCGCCCGGTGATCCGGTCCAGGGCCCGGGCGGCGAGGCGGACGTCCTCGGCCGCCAGCTCCGGAGACCCCTGGAACCCCAGGGCGCTGCGCAGCCGCCCCGCCGCCTCGGTCAGCAGCTCCCCATGGCGGATCCGCGTGGCCGTCGGAAGCTCGTGGGCGCCCAGGGCCGCGACGACCCGCGCCGTGAGCGCGGCCTCCAGGGCGGCGATATGGGTGGTTTCACGTGCGCTCAGCCGGTGGACCTCGAGCTCCAGGGCGCGGGCTTCCGCCAGGGCCGCTCCGGTCTCGTCGCCGGGGGGCAGGTCGGCCTTGTTGATCACGCAGAGATCGCCCGGCGCCAGCTCCGCGGGGGGCGGCCCTGCATGGGCCCCGGAGCCGTCCACGATCCACAGCCGCAGGTCCGCGTCCGCCGACCAGGCCCGGGCCCGCCGGACCCCCTCGGCCTCGATCTCGTCCTCGGTCTCCCGCAGGCCGGCGGTGTCGGCGACGACCGCCTTGTAGCCCGCCAGCCGCAGGGGGACCTCGATGATGTCCCGGGTGGTGCCCGGCGTGGCGGTGACGATCGCCGCCTCCCGGCGCGCCAGGGCGTTGAGCAGGGTGCTCTTGCCGGCGTTCGGCGCGCCCACCAGCGCGATCCGGAAGCCTTCGCGCACCTGCTCGCCCCGCTTCACCCCCTCCAGCGCCGCCTCCAGCTGGCCCACCAGACCCTGCAGGATCGGCCGAGCGCGCTCGGCCACGTCGGCGGGAACCTCCTCGTCGGGAAAGTCCACCGCGGCCTCGAACACCGCCAGGCACTCGATCAGGTCGGCGCGCCAGGCCTGCTGGGCCCGGCCGAGCGATCCCTGCAGCTGGTCCAGCGCCTGCCGGCGCTGGGCCTCGGTTTCCGCCTCAATCAGGTCGGCGACGCCTTCGGCCTGGGCCAGGTCGAGCTTGCCGTTCTCGAAGGCGCGGCGGGTGAATTCTCCGGGCTCCGCGAGGCGCAGGCCCAGGGCCGCCAGGGCCTCCAGCAGGCCGCCGACCACCGCCGGTCCGCCGTGCACGTGGAATTCGGCGCTGTCCTCGCCCGTATAGCTGCCCGGCCCAGGCATCCAGAGCACAAGCGCCTGGTCGATGGGGCGGCCGTCGGCGACCAGGGTCCGCAGCGCCGCGCGCCGGGGCTGGGGGAGGCCGCCCGCCAGGGCCGCGACCGCCCGACCGGCCCCCGGACCCGACGCCCGCACGACCGCCACCGCCGCGCGGCCGGGGGCGGTGGCGGGCGCGAAGATGGTGTCGCTCATTTGGGCCGCGTGGCGCCCATGCCCATGTCGACCGCCGAGGCCATCAGCTTGCGGAACTGGTCCTGGGCGCCGACGCCGAACGCGGTCCAGTTCTTCATGATCTCCTCGGGAGACAACATGTTGATGTTGGTTTCCATGCGCTTCTGCATCTCTTCGACGAGTTTTTCGTTAAGAGGAGTGACATCCGGCAAGCCCAGGAAATTCCTGGCCTCTACGGGGGTGCAATCGATTTCGATGGTCATTTTCATGGGTAGGCCCCCGGGACAGGATCGAAGCGAATCCGATCCGGCCCCGATTGAAAAGTGGAGAGACCGGTTCCCGCCTCACGCCGAAATGACGAGCGGCGACCGGACCCTTCGGCTTGGCGACAATCTTATGGCGGTCATTAGGGTCGTCGCGCTAGTAGCCAAACACAATCACGGGAAACGGGAGCCTGGCATGGGCGAGATGATCACGATCAAGACCGCGGACGGGGACATGGCCGCCTATGTGGCGAGACCGGCCAATCCCAAGGCTCCGGCCGTCGTGGTGATCCAGGAGATCTTCGGGGTCAACAAGGTGATGCGCGACAAGGCCGACGAGATGGCCGCCGCCGGCTACATCGCGATCTGTCCCGACCTGTTCTGGCGGATCGAACCGGGCGTCGACATCACCGACAAGACCGAGGGCGAATGGAAGAAGGCCTTCAGCCTGATGTCCGACTTCGACACCGACGCCGGGGTCCGGGACATCGCCGCCACCATCAAGACGGTCCGCGCCGATCCAGCCTGCTCGGGAAAGGTCGGATCCGTCGGATTCTGCCTGGGGGGTCAGCTGGCCTACCTCACCGCCGCGCGGACCGACGCCGACGCCAGCGTCTCCTATTACGGGGTGGGCATCGAGAACCTGACCTCCGAGGCCGTCAAGATCACCCACCCGCTGATGCTGCACATCGCCGAGGAAGACCAGTTCGTGCCCAAGGAGGCCCAGGCGGCGATCCGCAAGGCCCTCGAGGACAACACCCTGGTCACCGTCTACAGCTATCGCGGCCGCGACCACGCCTTCGCCCGCCCCGGCGGCGAGCACTATCACGAGGGCGACGCCCGGCTGGCCGGCGAGCGGACCCTGGCCTTCTTCCAGAAGACCCTGGGCGCGTGAGCATGAAGGCCATCCGTTTCGAAGCCACCGGCGGCCCCGAGGTCCTCAGCCTGGCCGACGTCCCCACCCCTCAGCCGGGCCCCGGCCAGATCCTCGTCCGCCACCAGGCGATCGGCGTCAATTTCATCGACACCTACCATCGCACCGGCCTGTACCCGGTGAAGCTGCCCTCCGGCCTGGGCATGGAAGGCGCCGGCGTGGTCGAGGCCGTGGGGGAGGGGGTGACCCGCTTCGCCGCCGGCGACCTCGCCGCCTACGCCTCCGGACCGATCGGCGCCTATGCCGAGTTTCACGTGGTGTCCGCCGACCGCGCGGTGAAACCGCCCCCCGGTGTCGACGCCCGCGTGGCGGCGGCCGCCCTGCTCAAGGGTATGACCGCCGAGTTCCTGCTGCGCCGCTGCTACACGGTGAAGCCGGGCCAGGCGATCCTGGTCCACGCCGCCGCCGGCGGGGTCGGCCAGATCCTGGTGCAGTGGGGCAAGGCCCTGGGCGCGGAGGTGATCGCCACCGCCGGGTCCCCGGACAAGGCGGCCCGCGCCCGCGCCCTGGGCGCCGATCACGTCATCCTCTACCGCGATCAGGATGTGGCCGCCGAGGTCCGCCGGATCACCGGCGGCAAGGGCGTTCCGGTGGCCTATGATTCCGTCGGGGCGGCGACCTTCGAGGGCACCCTGGCCAGCCTGGCCAAGCGCGGCCTGTTCGTCAGCTTCGGAAACGCCTCGGGGCCGCCGCCGCCGGTCGCCCCGGCCCGGCTGCTGCAGGCCGGCTCGGTCTATCTGACCCGGCCGACCATGGCCGATTATGTCGGAACCGTCCCCGAGCTGGACGAGAGCGCCGCGGCCCTGTTCGAGGTGATCGGATCGGGAAAGGTGAAGATCGAGATCGGCCAGACCTTCCCCCTGGCGGACGCCCGGGCGGCCCACGAGGCGCTGGAGGCGCGGAACACCGTCGGGGCCAGCCTGCTGATCCCCTGAACGCAGTCCGCCCTCCCCCGGGGTTACGGAGGAGGGCGGCGCGAGCTCTGGTGTTACACGTGAAACACCAGCAAGAACAATGTCTTAGGTGTTCATCGACTGGAAGAACTCGTCGTTGTTCTTCGACTGGCGCAGCTTGTCGAGCAAGAACTCGATGGCGTCCTGGGCGCCCATGGGCGCCAGGATGCGACGCAGGACGTGGGTCTTGGCCAGCTGGTCCTTCGGGGTGATCAGCTCGTCCTTGCGGGTGCCGGACTTCAGGATGTCGATGGCCGGGTAGATCCGCTTGTCGGCGACCTTGCGGTCGAGGACGATTTCCGAGTTACCGGTGCCCTTGAACTCTTCGAAGATGACTTCGTCCATCCGGCTGCCGGTGTCGATCAGGGCGGTGGAGATGATGGTCAGCGAGCCGCCTTCCTCCACGTTCCGCGCCGCGCCGAAGAAGCGCTTGGGGCGCTGCAGGGCGTTGGCGTCGACGCCGCCGGTCAGCACCTTGCCCGACGACGGCACCACGGTGTTGTAGGCCCGGCCCAGGCGGGTGATGTTGTCCAGCAGGATCACCACGTCGCGCTTGTGCTCGACCAGCCGCTTGGCCTTCTCGATCACCATCTCGGCGACCTGCACGTGGCGGGTCGCGGGCTCGTCGAAGGTCGAGGAGATCACCTCGCCCTTCACGGTGCGCTGCATGTCGGTGACTTCTTCCGGCCGCTCGTCGACCAGCAGCACCAGCAGGTAGCACTCGGGGTGGTTGGCCGCGATCGCCTTGGCGATGTTCTGCATCATGATGGTCTTGCCCACCCGCGGCGGGGCGACGATCAGGCAGCGCTGGCCCTTGCCCAGGGGTGCGACGATGTCGATCACCCGGCCGGAGCGGTCCTTCAGGGTCGGATCGTCCAGCTCCATCTTCAGCCGCTCGTCGGGATAGAGGGGCGTCAGGTTGTCGAACAGCACCTTGTGGCGCACGTTCTCGGGGTTCTCGAAATTGATCAGGTCGACCTTCACCAGGGCGAAGTAGCGCTCGCCCTCGCGCGGCGCCCGGACGCCCCCGTCCACCGTGTCGCCGGTGCGCAGGCCGAACTTCCGGATCTGCGAGGGGCTGACATAGATGTCGTCGGGACCCGGCAGGTAGTTGGCTTCCGGCGAGCGCAGGAACCCGAAACCGTCGGGCAGCACCTCCATGGTGCCGGACCCGGAGATCTCCACGCCTTCCTCGGCCAGGACCTTCAGGATCGCGAACATCATGTCCTGCTTGCGCATGGAGTTGGCGTTCTCGATCTCCAGGGTCTCGGCGAAGGAGAGCAGGTCGGCGGGCGACTTGTCCTTCAGCTCCTGCAGCGACATGCGCGTCAGGCCCATGGAGGCGATGGCGGCGGAGACCTCCGACGGCTCGTCGTCCTCGTCGTCGCCGCCGGCGGCGTCCTCGACCTGAGACTCCAGGGTGGTGTCCTCGGCGGGTTCGGCCAGGTCGGTGGAATTGTCTTCGCTCATCTTCTTACTCTTCGTACGGCTCCGCAAAGCCCTCGGACGGTCCTCGGGCGTGGGCGGAGGTGGATTCAGTTGCGGGCGAGGTCGATCGCCCGGATTGTTCTGGGGCCGGGCCGCAGGCGGCTCTGTCTTGAGCGCGCGGCGCCGGAATAAGGCGGGGCGTGGCGAACGCCACGTGTGGCCAGCGGAACCACATGGCGAGCCCCGGGTCAAGCGCAACAGGATGACCGCCGGTTAAGGTCGTTTCCTAACAAGGGGTTAAACGTGTGGCGCTAGAAGGGATTAGCCGCAAAAGGCAGGCCCGGAGGACAAGCATGTCCGCCAGCGTATCCCCAGTCGCCGATCACCCGCCCTTCCAGCCCCCTGAACGTTCGCGAGCCGACGTGAGCCGCGCCGCCGCCGAGCGCGTCAAGCAGGCCGAGGTGCTGGCCATCCAGGCCGCCAAGGCCGAGCGGGCCCACAATCGCGGCGTCGGAACCGTCGTGGACGTGACCGCCTAGCTGCCGAACTCGGTGGTCACCGCGATCACCATGACGATGGCGGCCAGGAAGGGCAGCTCGTTGGTCATCTTCCAGAAGCGCGCCGTGCGGGTATTGGTCCCGGCGGCGAAGCGCTTGCGCGCCGCGCCCAGGAAATGGTGCCAGCTGATCAAGAACACGACCCCGGCCAGTTTGGCGATCATCCAGGGCTTGGCCAGGAAGCCCCATCCCAGCCGCGCCGTGCCGTCGATCCAGATCAAGCCCAAGCCCAGCAGGAAGGCCACGACCATCGCCGGGCCCATGATGATCCGATAGAGCTTCAGCTCCATGGTCTGGAAGGTCTTGTCCATCTCCGAGCCGGGGACGGCGTCGGCGTGATAGGCGAACAGCCGCGGCAGGTACATCATCCCCGCCATCCACGCGATCACCGCGATGATGTGCAGGCCACGGACCAGGTCGAACCAGTTCATGCTGCGGCTCCTTCGGCCAGGCGGTTGGCGCATTGGCCGTGTCCGGCCGGGCAGAGCCAGGCGCCTTCCGGCCCGACCGGGGCGTCCCGCGTCCTCGCCGCCTCGACAGCCTGGGCCAGGGCGCCGATGAAGGCCTGGTCGGCCGCCAGGGCCGGCGCGCGCAGGTAGGGGGCGCAGCCCACCGTGTGAGCGACCTCGGCATATTCGCGGTCGAGCTCCACCAGCGTCTCCACGTGGTCGGAGACGAAGGCGATCGGGCAGATCAGCACGCCCTTGCCCTCCGAACCCGCCCGGCGGATCTCGGCGTCCGTGGAGGGGCCCAGCCATTTCAGCGGCCCGACCCGGCTCTGGTAGCAGATGATCCAGTCGGCCAGCTGCGGCAGCCGGGCGGCCACCGCCGCGGCCGTGGCCTCGATCTGGGCCTGATAGGGATCGCCGGCCTCGACGATCTTCTCGGGCAGGCCGTGGGCCGAGAACAGCAGGCGCACATTGGCGGGCCTTCCCGCCTTCCCCCAGGTCTCCGAGATCGCCCGGACGTGGCCCTCGACCAGCCCGGCGGCCGTCGGATAGCAGCACACCGTCCGCACCCGTCCGGGACCGCGATAGGCCCGCGCCCAGTCCTTGAGGGACGATCCCGTGGTGGTGGTCGAGAACTGCGGATAGAGCGGCAGCAGAACCAGCTCGTCCGGTCCGAACGCCGCGACGGCCCGGGCGGTCTCGTCGGCGAACGGTTTCCAGTAGCGCATGGCGATGAACACCCGCACCTCGTCGTCGGGATGGGCCGACGCCAGCGCCGCCTCGAGGGCCTGCGCCTGAATCTTCGTCTCCGGCAACAGGGGCGATCCGCCGCCCATGAGCGCATAGTTGGCCTGGGCCGACTTCTCCCGCGTGGTGGAGATGAAGGCCGCCAGCGGATAGCGCACCAGGGCCGGGGCGCCGATGATCGCCGGGTCCTTGAACAGGTTGTAGAGGAACGGCCGCACGGCCTTGGGCCCGTCCGGTCCGCCCAGGTTGAACAGCACGACGGCGAGTTTGCTCACCGGCCGGTCACCCGGCGGATGGTGCGCTCGATATGCTCGATCGGGGTGTCGGGCAGGACGCCGTGGCCCAGGTTGAAGATGTAGGGCCCGTCGTTCCACTGGGCGATCAGGGCGTCCACCCGGGCGTCCAGGGCCGGGCCGCCGGCCCGCAGCAGCAGGTTGTCCAGCGCCCCCTGGATGGCCTTGCCGCCCGCCTGGATCCGCCGGCCCATGGCCGCCGAGGCCTGGGTGTCCAGCGCCACGGCCTGGACCGGAACCTTGGCCGCATAGGATTCCACCAGGGCCCCGGCGCCGCGGGGAAAGCCGATGAACGGGGCGTCGACGCCGGCGGCGCGCACCTTCTCGATGATCGCCTGGTGCGGCCGGATCACGATGCGTTCGAACACGTCTTCGGCCAGGTTCTCCGCCCAGCTCTCGAACAGCTTCAGCACCTGGGCGCCCGAGCGGGCCTGCATCACCAGATAGCGGGCGGTGGACTCCACCAGCACGTCCAGCAGGGCGTCGAGCTTTTCGGGGTTCTGGTAGGCGTAGGTGCGGGCGCCGGAGCGGTCGGAGCCGCGGCCCTCGATCATGTAGGTCGCCACGGTCCAGGGCGCGCCGGCGAAACCGATCAGGGCCCGGTCAGGCTCGAGCTCGGCGCGGACCCGGCTGAGCGTCTCGCCGATGGCCGACAGCCGGCCGGTGGAGGCTTCGATCTGGTCGGCCATGGCCTCGATGGCCGGAAGCTCGCCCAGCCTGGGGCCTTCCCCGGCCTCGAACCACACCTTCTGGCCCAGGGCCTGGGGGATCAGCAGGATGTCGGCGAAGACGATGGCGGCGTCCAGGGGGAAGCGGCGCATGGGCTGCATCGTGGCTTCCGCCGCCATCTCCGGATTGTGGCAGAAGGCGATGAAGTCCGGGGCGCGGGACCGCAGTTCCCGGTACTCGGGCAGGGACCGGCCCGCCTGGCGCATGAACCAGACTGGAGGACGCTCCAGCGTCTCCCCGGCGAGCGCGCGCAGGAGGCGCGGGTTTGAAGCTTCCGACATGGGGGTCTTAAACCGCCTTACGCTCCCACGCTCAAGGCCCGGCCTTCGCGCCGTCAGGCCTTCTACCCTTCAAGATTAAGATTCTTGGATTGAAGAGGCAGTGATAGGCCGGTCGATGATGGGGACAACCTCTCGCCGGAAACCCCCGCCAACCCTTATTCCCCAAGCTTCCCCGCAGCTTTTTCGCGTCTGGACGGCGGGCCTGTGAATCCCGGGGACGGCGGTTAACCCCCTGGAAGGCCTTAACCTTTCGTTAACCCCTGGCGGGCGCCGGGACCGGACCGGCCGGGCTCGCGCCTTAATCCTTCCTTAAGGCTTATGAACAGGCTGGGCCGTGTCCCCAAATCGGGGATGGGGTCGGGGCTGAAGCGGCGATTCATCCCTGTTATCCCTGGGACCCCGACGCCGGCGGGAGTTCTCCCCAATCCTGTTCAGCTTCGCTAAGAAGGTTTCGACTCTTTCCTCCCCAGGAATCTCGGAAGGTTGCCTGCGACCCAATGACACCCGCCTCGCGTTTCGCCACCTACTTCCATGTGCACCTGGTCTCCGACTCCACCGGGGAGACCCTGAACGCCATGGCCCGCGCGGTGTGCGCCCGGTTCGACAACGTCCTGCCCATCGAGCACATCTACGCCCTGGTCCGTTCCCCGCGGCAGCTGGAGCGGGCCCTGACCGACATCGAGTCCGCGCCCGGCGTGGTGATCCACACCATCGTCGACGACCAGCTGCGCTCGGCGCTGGAGGAAGGCTGCCGGCGCCTCGACATGGCCTGCATCGCGGCCCTGGACCCGCTGGTCTCGGCCCTGTCGCGCTATCTGGGCGCCTCGATCTCGCGGCGGGTCGGCGCCCAGCACAATCTCGACAACGACTATT
>DASUIJ010000316.1:0-3188 GCA_036279815.1 Phenylobacterium sp.
TCCGCCCCGATCTGCGACGCGCGGGTCCGCAGGTCGCCTTCGAACTTGGCCCAGGCCGGATCGTCGCGCGCCGTGGAGGTGGACAGCGAGGCGAAGGCGCCCACCGCCCACAGGCCGTTGGTGGCGGTCTCGTAGAGCGAGACGCCGTGGTCGAGGAGCTCGCCCAGGCGGCGGGGCTCGCCGCGCATGGCGATGAACCGGCCCTTCAGCTTGACCAGTTCGTCATTGGCGGCCTTCGCGGCGGCCAGGTCGGCCTCGATCCGGGGATCCTCGCGGTCGGCATAGAGATCGTCGAGCCGCCACTGCGGCAGGGTTTCGGGTTTCACGGGCGCGTTCATGGCCGCCGGTTTAGCGCCTGCCGGCCCGGCGTCCTAGGCCCTAGACCAGGTGCGAGCGCAGCAGGAGGCTGGTCTCCGAGGCGGAAATCCCCTCGATGCGGCGGATCTCGTCCAGGGCGTGGCTGAAGCCCGCCAGGCTGTCGGTGTCCAGTTCGGCCACCAGGTCCCAGCGGCCGTTGGTGGAGTGGATCGCCACCACCTCGGGAAAGCCGCGCAGCGCGCGCACCACGGCGGCGGTCTTCTCGCCGGTCACCTCGATGCTCATCACCGCCCGAACCCGGTCGGACTCCAGGTCGGCGCGGGCGCGGATGGTGAAGCCCTGGATGACGCCGCGCGCGCGCAGGCGTTCGATGCGATTCTGAACCGTGCCGCGCGACACCTTCAGCTCCGCCGCCAGGGCCGAGGCCGGGGCGCGGGCGTCGAGGCGCAGCAGGGCGAGAAGGCGGCGGTCGAGGTCGTCCATATGGCGTTTCGATAGGTCTGACTGTCGTTTCGGCAACATTTCCCACAATATGTAGCACGGATGCCGCTTTTCGCTAGCGGCCCGCGGGCGGAACCTGGGCTCCTCAGTTCGGAGTACGGCATGACCCAGCGGCCCCAGTTCCTGATGACCGATCCCGGTCACTTCGACGTCTCCTACGTGATCAATCCGTGGATGCGGCCCGACGCCTGGGCAAGCCACCGCAAGGCCGAGGCCATCGCCGCGTCCGCCGCCCTGCGCGGCGCCCTCGAGGCCGCCGGCGGCGAGGTGACCGTGATCCCCGCCGAGCCGGGCCTGCCGGACCTGGTGTTCCCGGCCAACGCCGCGGTGGTGCTGGACCGCAAGGCCCTGCTGGCCCGGTTCCGCTGTCCCGAGCGCCAGGGCGAGGAGGCGCCGTTCCGCGCGGCCTTCGAGCGCCTGAAGGCCCGGGGGGTGATCGACCGGATCGTCGAGCTGCCCGCCCACCTCACCCACGAAGGCGCCGGGGACGGTCTGTGGGACGAGACCCGCCAGATGTTCTGGGTCGGCCACGGCCAGCGCTCGCACCTGGAAGCCGCCGGGGTGATCGCGCGGACCTTCGAGCGCCCGGTGGCGGCGCTGGAGCTGGCCACCCCGCAGTTCTACCACCTGGACACCTGCTTCCGCCCCCTGTCGGGGGGCGAGGTGCTCTACTACCCGCCGGCCTTCACGCCGGAGGCGCTGGCCACCATCGAGGCCAATGTGGAGCCCGCCGACCGCATCGTGGCCCTGGAAGAGGACGCGGCCGCCTTCTGCGTCAACGCCGTCTGCATCGACCGCACCATCGTCATGGCCCGCGCGCCCGT
This sequence comes from Phenylobacterium sp., assembly GCA_036279815.1. Lineage (GTDB taxonomy): Bacteria > Pseudomonadota > Alphaproteobacteria > Caulobacterales > Caulobacteraceae > Phenylobacterium. The sequence continues at coordinate 1,644 of DASUIJ010000316.1, forward strand.
CCACCTGCGCCGGCGCCTGGAGGCCCGGGGCTACGACCTCGTGGAGGTCGACCTCGATCCGTTCATCCTCTCGGGCGGCGCGGCCTTCTGCATGACGCTGCGCCTAGATCTCGCCTCGCAACCCGTCCTCGTCAAAGCCTGAAGGAGCCCGCCATGTCCGTCGCCACCCTGGAACGCGCCGCCGCCGCCGACTTCATCGCCCGCGAGTCCCACTACGGCGCGCGCAACTACAAACCCCTCGACGTGGTCCTGACCCGCGGCGAGGGCGTGTTCGTCTGGGACGTGGAGGGCAAGCGCTACCTGGACTGCCTGTCGGCCTATTCGGCCGTCAACCAGGGACACTGCCATCCGCGCATCGTCGCCGCCATGACCGAGCAGGCGGGCAAGCTGGCCCTGACCTCGCGGGCCTTCCGCAACGACCAGCTGCCGGCCTTCTACGAGGAGCTCTGCGAGCTCACCAACTCCCACATGGCCCTGCCGATGAATTCCGGCGCCGAGGCGGTGGAGAGCGCGCTGAAGACCGTCCGCAAGTGGGGCTATGAGATCAAGGGCGTGCCCGACGGCCAGGCCGAGATCATCGTGTGCTCGGAAAACTTCCACGGCCGCACCCTGGCGGTGGTGGGCTTCTCGTCGGACGAACAGACCCGCGCCGGCTTCGGGCCCTTCGCGCCGGGGTTCAGGATGATCCCGTTCGGCGACGCCGCCGCCCTGGAGGCCGCGATCACCCCCAACACCGTGGGCTTCCTGGTGGAGCCGATCCAGGGCGAGGCCGGGGTGGTGATCCCGCCGGCCGGATATTTCGCCAAGGTCCGCGAGATCTGCACCCGGCACAACGTCGTGCTGATCCTGGACGAAATCCAGACCGGCCTCGGCCGCACCGGCAAGCTGCTGGCCGAGCAGCACGAGGGGATCGAGGCGGACCTCACCCTGGTGGGCAAGGCCCTGTCCGGCGGCTTCTATCCGGTCTCGGCGGTGCTCTCGAACTCGGAGGTCCTGGGCGTGCTCAAGCCCGGCGACCACGGCTCGACCTTCGGCGGCAACCCGCTGGCCTGCGCCGTGGCCCGCATGGCGTTGAAGGTGCTGACCGAGGAAGGCATGATCGAGAACGCCGAGCGGATCGGCGCGCGGCTGAAAGCGTCCCTGGCCTCGATCCGCAATCCGGCGATCAAGGAGGTGCGCGGACGCGGCCTGATGCTGGCCGTGGAGCTGCATCCGGAAGCCGGCGGCGCGCGGCCGGTCTGCGAGGACCTGATGCGGGCCGGCTTCCTTTGCAAGGACACCCACGATCACACGGTGCGCATCTCCCCGCCCCTGGTGCTCACCGCCGACCAGGCCGACAGCATCGCGCAGGCGTTCGAGACGGCGATCCGGCGGTAGGGACGCGGCGCTCCGCGCCGACCCCCTCCGTCATGTCTGGCTGAACCCGACGTGACGGAGGGAATCGCCGCGAAAGGACGCGCCTACTTCTTCGCGGCGGCCACGGCGGTCGGCGCGGCGGCCTGGGCCTTCTTCGCTTCGGAGATGATGTAGGCGCGGACGTCCTCG
>DASUIJ010000317.1:0-8579 GCA_036279815.1 Phenylobacterium sp.
ACGATGGTCATCCGGCGTGACGGGATCACATAGAGGCGCTGGTCGCCGGCGCCGGCGGCCACCACCAGATCGGCCGGCAGGCGCGCGGCGTTGCGCCCGAAGTCGCTGGACGGGCCTTCGCCGCCCGCGGCCTGGGCGTGGGGTAGCCACCAGGTGATGCCGTATCCCGGATTGGCCGCCGAACCGCGGAACAGCTGTCGGAAGGTCGCCGGGTCCACAAGGCTCCTGCCGCCCGCCTTGCCGCCGGCCCGCACGAACTCTCCGAAGCGCGCCCACTCCCGGGCCGTCATCACCGCGCCCTGCGGCATCAGGGGGTCGCCGCCCGGGGTGCGCCGCCAGACGATGTCGGACATGCCGATCGGGTCGAGGATCCGGCGCTTGAGGTAGAGATAGGGGTCGGCGGGCTGGCCTGCGGCGGCCAGCTTGCGCTTCATCACCTCGCCCCAGACCTGGTAGGGCCCGGGCCCGTAGAGGAATTTCTGCCCCGGCTCGGCCTCCAGCGGGCGCGCCGCCGCATCGGCATATTCCGGCGGTCGGCCGACCTCGGTGCGCATACCCACGGAAAGGGTCAGGAGGTGGCGGATCGTGGCCTTGGCCTTGCGCGGGTCGGCCGCCCATTCGGGGATGGTCCTGGAGACCGGCTCGTCGAGGGTCAGCAGGCCGTCCTGCACGGCCGCGGCGGCCATGACGCCCGAGAAGCTCTTGGTCCCCGACCAGATCTCCATTCGCCGATCGGCTGCGCCGGCGCCGGAATAGGCCTCGCATATGGCACGACCGTCCTGCAGCACCAGGATCGCGGCGCCGCGGCGAGGGTCGGAAAAGGCCGCCGCCGCCCGGCAGGCCGGAGCGTCGCCGCCGACCAGGATTTCGGCCCGTGCGGCCTGGGACGCCAGGGCCAGCAGGACCGCCATGATGATTCGCCGCATGATCCCCAACCCTGCCTGCGAGGGTTCAACGCGGACCGGCGTCGGCTCCGTCGCCCAGGCCGGCCACACGCAGCACGGCCGCCCCCAGCACCCTGCGGGCGTCCGCCACGTCCAGGCCCTGGTCCTCGCGCAGGCGCGACCAGGCCTCGAAGCTCAGCAGCAGGTCGAGGGCTTCGAAGCGGAGCGGATCGCTGGTCAGCGCCTCCGGCAGCTCGCGCTTCAGGATGGCGCGCAATTCCGCGACCATGCGGGTGGTGTCGGACGTGAAATGGCCCCAGCGATGGCGGTGCACGTCCATCGCGCGCTTGAAGGGGCCCAGCCGTTCGAAAACCCGGCTGCGGCGCTCGACCAATTCCTGGAGCTTTCCCTGGGCGTCGGCGGACACGAACGGTTCGCCGGCCACGGCCCGCACCCCGGCCTCCACCACCTCGGCCATTTCCCGATAGAGGCTGTCCATGTCCTTGAAGTGCCGGAACACGGTGCGAAGGCCGACATCGGCCTTGGCCGCCACCTGCTCCGCGCCGGGGGAGACCTCGCCCGCCTGGGTCAGCTCGAGCATGGCCGCGACGATGCGCGCACGGCTGTCGGCCGAGCGCTGCCTGCGCCCGTCCTGCTCGTCGGCCTGGACCTCGTTCTGAACCGCCATTTCTCCTGATTACCGGCGCCCGCGCGCTTCGGCCAGCCAATCGACTCTTCGGGACATGCCCGGGGCGGGTTTGCGGGAAGTTCAGGCCAGGCGCGGCGCGCAGGCAAGGATCTGCTGACCCTCCGGCACGTTGACGCCCCGCCTGGCGAGGCCTATTGCGCGGATTGCGACAGGTTCCCCGGCGACGGGGATGAAAAGGGAACTCAGGTGTAAGGCCTGGGCTGCCCCCGCAACTGTAAGCGGCGAGCCCGCGCGTCATTCGCCACTGGACGTCGGCCTGCAAAGGCCGGGGACTGGGAAGGCGACGTGCAATGGGCGTTGACCCGCGAGCCAGGAGACCTGCCTGACGCGGTCGTCCTTCGTACGGTCGGTGGGACCGGGCGAACGGGGTTTTCCCGAGAGGCGACGTCCGTCTGGACCGCGTGCGAGCGTGGGCCGGCGGGGCGTGGGCCCTCCGCCTTCATCCCCGCAAGCCCCCGAACGCGCCGGTTCGCCGTCACGATCGAAGGGATGAACCCGATGAAGACCCTCGCCACGGCCTCGGCCGCCATAGTCTCGCTGACCGCACTGTCCCTGTCCGCGCCCGCCCGCGCCGACGACGCGCCGACCGATGTCGGCGAACTGGTGGTGGTGGCCACCCGCACGCCTCAGCCGCCGGAACGGATCGGCCAGCAGGTGAGCGTGATCGGCGCCGAGGAGATCAAGGCCCGCCAGATGGTGGTGGTCTCCGACCTGCTGATCCAGACGCCCGGCGTCAATGTCAGCCGCAGCGGCGGGGTGGGGGCCGCCACCTCCCTGCGCATCCGCGGGGCCGAGACCGACCAGACGGTGGTGGTGATCGACGGGGTGAAACTGAACGACCCGTCGGGACCCGGCGGCGGATACAATTTCGGGAACCTGATGGCCGGCGATATCGCCCGCATCGAGGTGCTGCGCGGCGCGCAGTCGACGCTGTGGGGCAGCCAGGCGATCGGCGGGGTGGTGAACATCGCCACGGTCGAGCCGACCTCGGCCTTCGAAGGCTCGATCAGCCTGGAGGGCGGTTCGATGAAGACCGCCTATGCGCGGGCCGGTGTCGGCGGCCGGACGGATCGGCTCGTCTGGCGCCTGGCCGCCGGGGACTACGTCACCGACGGCGTCTCGGCGTTCCGGGGGGGCCGGGAGCGGGACGGCTATCGCAACATCGGCCTCAGCGGGACGGCGAAGGTCGTCCTGACGGACAGCGCCTTCCTCGATTTCCGCGCTGTCTATTCCAGGGCGCGCAACAAGTTCGACGGCTTCCCGGCTCCGCGGTTCGTGTACGCCGACGATCCGGAATACGGGACCACCGAGGATCTGGTGGGCTATGCCGGCCTGAACTTCGACCTCTTCGGCGGCAAGCTGAAGAACCGTATCGCCTACGGCTACACCGACACCGACCGGGACAATTTCGATCCCACCCAGGCCGTCACCCACAAGACCTTCGAGGCCGTCGGGACCAACCGGCGTTGGGAATACCAGGGGGTGCTGGCCCTGCCGGCCGACTGGCAGGTGACGTTCGGCGCGGAGAGCGAGCGGTCGGCCATGCGCGCCGCCGCCCCCAGCGACTTCGACCCCAGTCCGGTCCCGAGCCGCGCCCATGTGCGGATCGACAGTCTCTACGTCCAGGCCATCGGTCGGGTGACGCCGGGCCTGACCCTGACCGCGGGCCTGCGCCACGACAGCCACGACACCTTCGGCGACCAGGATCTGGGCCAGCTTGCCGCCGCCTGGAGCCTGAACGACGGCGCCACCATCCTGCGCGCCAGCGTCGGCCAGGGCTTCAAGGCGCCGACCCTGTTCCAGCTCTACAGCGAGTTCGGCAACACCGGCCTGGCGCCCGAGGAGGCCGTGAGCTGGGATGCGGGGATCGAGCACCACCTGTCCGCCGCGGGCGCGGTGCTCTCGGCGACCTGGTTCCAGCGGGAGACCCGCAACCAGATCGATTTCGTCTCCTGCGCCTTCAATTCCCCGGTCCCGCTCTGCCGCGTGAACGGGGTCGGCCGCTTCGGGTTCTACGACAATATCGCCCGCGCCAGGACCCACGGCGTCGAGGTGGCGGCCGCGGCCCGCCTGGGCGAGGTGGCGGTGGACGCCAACTACACCTGGACCCATGCCGAGAACGACTCCGCCGGCAGTCCCAATCGCGGACGCCTGCTGGCCCTGCGGCCGGAGCATCAGGCCAGCGTCCAGGCGAGCTATGTCTGGCCGGTGGGCCTGAGCACCTCCGCGGGCGTCGTCTATGTGGGGGAAAGCTTCGACAACGCCGCGAACAGCGGCCGGCTCAAGGCCCACACGCTTGTGGACCTGCGGGCGTCCTGGCCCGTGGGCGAGCGGATCGAGGTCTATGGTCGGGTCGAGAACGCTCTCGACGAAACCTATGAGACCGTGCGGAACAACGGCGCGCCGGGCCGGGGCGCCTATCTCGGCGTCCGGGCCAGTTTCTAGGGAGGGTGATATGCTGGATCGCCTCCGGGATCGGACAGCGCCATGACCTGCGCGGCTCGGGGGAACCGGGGGGTGGATTCTTGACGAGGGGCCTTACCCGCAGGGCGACGGCCGGTTGGCTGACGGCGAGCCTGGCGGGTGGGCCCGCCGTCGCCGCTCCGCCCCCTCGGCGGATCGTATCGACGAATCCGTGCCTGGACGCGATCCTGGTGCAGGTGGCGGACCGGGCGCAGATCGCGGCGATCAGCCACCTTTCGCGCGATCCTTCCACGTCAAGCATCGGCGCCCTCGGCCAGACCCTTCCGTTCACCTATGGGAGCGCCGAGGAGATCGTGGCCCTGCGCCCGGACCTGGTGCTCATCGGCCGCTATGGATCGCCGTCGACCCTGGCGGCCCTGGCTCGCCTGGGCGTGCGCGCCGAACTGTTCGGGGCGCCCGATACGGTGGCCGACAGCCTGGCCCAGGTGAAGCAGGTGGCCGAGGCCGTCGGCCGGCCGGAGCGTGGCCGTGCCCTGGCGCACCGCATCCAGGCCGCGCTGGCCGCCGCCGCCCCGCCGCCGGGAACCCCCCGGCTGACGGCCCTGACCTACCAGTCCGGAGGGTTCGCCACCGCCCCCGGTACGATGATGGACGAGGTGATGCGGCGCGCGGGGCTCGACAACGCCGCCTCGCGATACGGCCTGAGGCGGACCGGCGACGTGCCGCTGGAACGCCTGATCGCCGACCCGCCCGACGTGCTGCTGGCCGGCGAGGTCGAGCCCGGCGCGCCCACCTGGGCCGACAGGGTCCTGAGCCACCCGGCGCTGGCTCACCTGGCCCACCGCATGCATCGCGCCAGCTTTCCCCGGCGCCTGACCTATTGCGGCGGGCCGGTGCTGATCGAGACCGCCGCGGTGCTGGCCCGCATCCGCCGCGAAGCCCTGGAGGCGCGAGGATGAGGCGTCCGCCCAGAGCCCTGGCGATCGCCGGCCTGATCGTGCTCATCGCGGTCCTGGCCCTGGCCAGCATGGCGGCGGGCAAGGTGTGGATTCCGGCCGCGACCTGGATGGACCGGGCCGACCCGCGCTGGCCGATCCTGTTCGAGCTGCGCCTGCCGCGGACCCTGCTGGGAATCTTCGTGGGCGCCGCGCTCGGGATGTCGGGGGCGGCCATGCAGGGCTACACCCGCAACCCGCTGGCTGATCCGGGCGCGCTGGGCGTCTCCTCCATGGCGGCTTTGGGTGCGGTGCTGACCCTCTATCTCGGCGTGGGGGCCCAGGCGCCGTGGATGATCGCCGCGGCCGGGATGGCGGGGGCGCTGGCGGCGGTCCTGCTGCTGCTGGCCTTGTCGGGCCAGGCGTCGAGCATCGTGACCTTCCTGCTGGCCGGCGTGGTGCTGCAGACCATGGCCGGCGCGGGCGTCGCACTGGCGCTCAGTCTGGCCCCCAACCCCTGGGCGGTGGGGGAGATCATCGACTGGCTCATGGGTTCGTTGGCCGACCGAAGCCTCGACGACCTGAGAATCGCCGCGCCGCTGATCGCCGCCGGCTGCGGAATGCTGCTGCTCACCGGCCGGGCGCTGGACGCGCTGACGCTGGGCGACGCCGGGGCGCGGTCGCTGGGGATCAACATGACCGCGACCCGCTGGCTGCTGGCGCTCGGCGTGGCCCTGGCCGCGGGGGCCAGCGTGGCGGTGACGGGGGTGATCGGTTTCGTGGGCCTGATCGTGCCTCACGTGCTGCGGCCCATCGTCGGCGCGCGGCCCGGGGCTCTGCTGGTCCCCAGCGCGCTGGGCGGCGCGGCCCTGGTGCTGGCGGCGGACGTGGCCGTTCGGCTCGTCCCGGCGGCCGGGGAGGTCAAGCTGGGGGTCGCCATGGCGGCGCTGGGCGGGCCGTTCTTCTTCGCCCTGCTGATGTCCATGCGCCGGAGGCTGGCATGAGCGTGCTCGCCGCTCGCGGCCTGGGCGTCCGTCTCGGCGGCAAAGACGTCCTGGACGGCGTCGACGCCGTCTTTCGCTCCGGCGAGGTCACCGCCGTCGTCGGGCCCAACGGCGCAGGCAAGTCGACCTTGCTGTCATGCCTCGTCGCCCTGCGGCGCCCCGACAGGGGCGAGGTGAGGCTGGATGAGGCGCCGCTGCTCGGCATGGCGGCCCGCACCCGCGCGCAACGCATCGGGTTCATTCCCCAGACCCCCGAGATCGCCTGGGCCATCGAGGCCCGCATCCTGGTCGGCCTCGGGCGCACGCCCTTCATCGGCGCCCGCGGACTGTCGGCGGAGGACGCCCTGGCCATCGACCGCGCCCTGGCGGCCGCCCGGGCGCAGGACCTGGCGGATCGCGACGTCTCGACCCTGTCCGGGGGCGAGCGGGCCCGGGTGCTGATCGCCCGCGCCCTGGCCGGCGACCCCGAATGGCTGCTGGCGGACGAGCCCCTGGCGGGTCTCGATCCCGGTCATCAGATCGACGCCGCCGACCTGTTCCGCGCCATGGCCCACGAACAGGGCCGCGGCGTGATCGTCACCCTTCACGACCTCTCGGTCGCCGCCCGCATGGCCGACCGGGTGCTGGTGCTGGCCGGCGGCAGGGTGATCGCCGACGGTCCGCCGGCGCAGGCCCTGGCGCCGCCTGTGCTCGCCCGGGCCTATGGCGTGGAGGCGCGCTACACCCAGGGCGAGGGCGGACCGCTGATCGAGATCGTGGGCCGGGCGGACTGACGCCGGGTCCCTGTCGGGCGCGCTTTCCTTTTGCGGCGCTGCCGGATAGCGTCCGCTGATGGTCATCGCCACCCTAGGTAAGCGCAGGCCGCGTCGCGAAGGCGGCTGGTGTCGGGCGAGCCAGGGGGCCGCGGATTGAGTGTAGCGGCGGGGCCGACGGATCCGGAGCAGGCGCTGGCCGCGGCGCACCGCAAGCTCCTGGCGGCCAAGGACCTTCAATTCGATTTCGTCGCCTACAGGGAGCCCCCGCCGCCGGACTGGCTGCTGCCGTTGCTCAAGGCCTTGGGCCAGGCGTTCTCGGCGGTCGCGCCGGTGCTGAAATACGTGTTCTGGGGCGGGCTGATCCTGTGCGTGGTGCTGATCGCCTGGTTCGTCCTGCGCGACCTGGTGCGGATCCGGGCCGAGCGCCGCGCGCCGCCCGTCAATCTCTCCGTCGGACCGGCGCCCTGGCGTCCCGCCCGCGAGACGGCCCAGGCCCTGCTCTCGGACGCCGACGCCCTGGCGGCCGAGGGCCGCTTCGCCGAGGCGGCCCACCTGATCCTGGTCCGCAGCGTCGACGATTTCGCGGGCCGGCGTCCCGGCGCCATGCGCCCGGCGCTGACCAGCCGCGACCTGGCCCGGCTCGACGCCATGCCCGCCGAGGCCCGCCGCGCCTTCGCCCTGATCGCCGAGGTGGTGGAGCGCAGCCTGTTCGGCGGCCGGTCGGTGGACGCCGATCGCTTCGCCGAATGCCGCCGGGCCTATCACGACTTCGCCCTGGCGGAGCGCTGGGCGTGAGCGAGGTTCGGGCCGCGCCGCCCGCCGCCTTCTCGCCCAGGGTGATGATCGCTCTGGTGCTGGTGGGAATCTTCGCGTTCTCCGGGTTCACCGTCCTGTCGGTCTATGCGCCCGAGCTTCGCAGCGGTGACGACGGCGGCGCCCATGCGCTGTCGAAGTCGGCCGTCGGCTTCGCCGGCGCCGCGCGGATGCTGCAGGCCGAAGGCGTCCCGGTGGTGGTCAGCCGCTCGCCGCTGCATGGCGCGGGGCGCGGAACGGCGCTGCGGGTGCTGACCCCCACCGGCCGCTTCGACGCGGACGACCTCAAGCCCTATGAGCGTTCGGCGCCCCTGCTGATCGTGCTGCCCAAGTGGGCCGTGGCTCCCGATCCGGTCCATCGGGGCTGGGTGCGCAAGGTCGAGATGACCGCTTTCGACGCCGATGCGAGGTCCGTGGCGAACGCCGTCTCAAAGTCCTCGGTCCTCGATCACAAGAACAAGGTCGAGGCCGCCGCCCTGCGCGGCGCCGGGGGGATCTTCGCAGAGGGCACGTACCTGCCGCTGGATCGGATCGAATGGCTGCAGACCATTTCCGGTGACGGCTGGCGGCCGCAGCTGGTGACCGAGGACGGGCGCATGGTGCTGGCCTCCTGGCGCGACACGCGCCTGATGGTGCTGTCCGATCCCGACCTGCTGAACACCCACGGCCTCAAGGGCCTGAACAACGCGCGGGCCGGACTGGCCATCCTCAACGCCTTGCGGGGCGAGGACGGCGTCGCCTTCGACGTCACCCTCAACGGCTTCCAGCGGCCGCGCAGCGTGCTGCGGCTGCTGTTCGAGCCGCCGATGCTGGGCGCGACCCTGTGCGCGGCGGCGGCGGCCCTGCTGATGGGGATCCACGCCGCGGTCCGCTTCGGCCCGGCGGTGAGCGGCGGCCGCGCCTTCGCCCTGGGCAAGCGGGCGCTGATCGACACCTCCGCCGACCTGATCCGCGCCGCCCACAAGGAACACGAGCTGGCGCCGGCCTATGCGAACCTCACGGAGGCGCGCGCCGCCAGGGCCGCCGGAGACCGCGAGGCCGGCGTCGGCGACCGC
>DASUIJ010000318.1:0-2596 GCA_036279815.1 Phenylobacterium sp.
AGGGCGCCGGTCCTGGTCGGGCTGGCGACCAAGCTGTTTCTCGCCGGCGCCATGGTTGCGGCCTTCCTGATCCGGCGCCGCGCCCTGGTCTTCTTCGCGCTGGTGGCGATCCTCTCGGTGGCCGAGGGCCGGGTGGGCAACCGGTTCGAGTCCAACAACACCTCGCGCAGCTTCTTCGGCGTGCTCAAGGAATCGTACCTGCTGGTGCCCGGGCTGGGCGGCCAGGTCCGGATGCTGGCCCACGGCACCACCCTGCACGGGGCCCAGGCGCAGGATCCCCGCTACCGGTGCCGGCCGCTGCTGTACTACGCGCCGGAGACTCCGATCGGACAGGTCTTCAAGCAGGTCCGGAAGGACAAGCCGCAGATCCGCGTGGGGGCGGTGGGCCTCGGGACAGGGTCGGTCGCCGCCTATACCCGACCCGGCGATCGCCTGACCTTTTTCGAGATCGATCCGCTGGTGATCCGCATCTCCACCGACCCGGCCCACTTCAGCTTCACGACCGAGTGTGCGCGCGGGACCATCGACTATGTGGTCGGCGACGCCCGGCTGACCTTGGCCCGGCAGCCCAGGGACGCCTACGACATCCTGCTGATCGACGCCTTCTCCTCCGACAGCGTGCCGGCCCACCTGCTGACCGTGGAGGCCGTGCGCGGCTACCTCACGCACATCAGGCCCGACGGCGTCCTGGTCCTGCACCTGTCCAACCGCAATCTGGAACTGGCGGGGCCGGCCATGGCCGTGGCCCATGCCGCCGGCGGCCAGGCCCTGGTCCAGCACCACGACAGCGCGCCCGACTCGCCGGCCCTTTGGGAATCGCCGGAAGACGCGCTGATCATCGCGCGCAATCCGCAGGCGCTCGCCGCCTTCGCCGCCGATCCCCGCTGGCGGCGCACCGATCCGACCCAGGCGCGACCCTGGACCGACGACTACACCAACATCGCCGGCGCCATGCTCAAGCGGCTCGAAGAGAAGCAGAAGAAAAAGAAGTAAGGCGGCGACGCCTTCAGGCCGGCGTCTCGACCGTCGCCAGGGCCTGAGCCAGCAGGCCCTCGCCCCGGCCGGTGAAGCCCATGCCCTCGGTCGTGGTGGCCTTCACGCTGACCCGGTCCAGCGGCAGATGCAGCAGTTCGGCCAACCGGGCCCGCATGGCGTCGCGGTGCGGCCGGATCTTCGGACGCTCGCAGATCAGGGTCACGTCCACGTTCAGGATGCGCCCGCCCCGGGCGGCCACGCGCTCGGCGGCGTAGACCAGGAAACGGTCGGAGGACGCGCCCTTCCACGTCATGTCGCTGGGCGGGAAGTGTTCGCCGATATCGCCGTCGCCGATGGCCCCCAGCAGCGCGTCCGTCAGGGCGTGCAGGCCCGCATCGGCGTCGGAGTGGCCGATCAGGGCCTGGTCGTGGTCGATCCTGACCCCGCAGAGCCAGACGGCCTCGCCTGGACCCCATCGATGCGCGTCGACGCCCTGGCCCACGCGCACGATCCGCGCCTGGCCGGCCAACCGTTCCGCCATCTCGAAGTCCTCCGGATAGGTCAGCTTCATCAGCATGGGATCGCCGGGCGCCAGGGCCACCCGCCCGCCCGCACGCTCGACCACGGCCGCGTCGTCGGTGGGCTCCGAATCGCCCGGCCAGGCGGCGTAGGCGTCGATGAGGGTGCGGTGGCGGAACGCCTGGGGGGTCTGGGCCCGCCAAAGGCCGTCCCGGGAGACTGTTTCGGCGACCACGTCCGAACCGCGCTTCAGGGTGTCGGCCACGGGGAGGGCGGGGATCGCGCCGTCGGCAGTGTCCAGGGCCCGCAACAGGACGTCGATATGCGCCCGGTTCACGAAGGGCCGCGCCGCGTCGTGGATCAGCACCGGCTCGTCGTCGGAGACCGCGCCCACCGCCGCCAGCCCTGACCTGACGGAGAGCGCACGGGTCGCCCCGCCGATCGCCACGCGACACTCGGGCAGACCGGCCAGCACTTCCTCGGCGTCCGCCACGCGGTCCGGCGCCACCACCACGACGATCCGCCGGGCTCCGGCGGACGCGAACGCCTCGGCCGACCAGCGCAGGATCGAGCGGCCCGCCAGCATCCGCCAGGGCTTGGGCGCGCCGGGCCCGGCCCGGGTGCTGGCGCCTGCGGCGACGATGACGGTGGCGAAAGTCATGAGCGCTGTTTAGGGCTCGTCCCGCTCCTGTCCAGTCGCGCGCGACCTCGGACTTCACCAGTTGTGCAGGAGAAGGCTTTACGGCGCCGCAACATATGCCTAAAAAGATGGCGTCAAGGGTGATTACAAAATGAGCACAAGGCTCGCTGTCGGGGATGTCGAAATCGGGGGCCGCGCCTGGATCGCGCCGATGACCGGCGTGTCCGACCTGCCGTTCCGCCGCGCCGCAAGCCGGCTGGGAGCCTCCTACGTCGCCACCGAAATGGTGGCCTGCGCGGAGTTCTCGAAGGGCCGGCCCGACGTGGTGCGCCGCGCGGCGGTGGGCGAGGGCCTGCCGCTGATGGTCGTCCAGCTGGTCGGACGCGATCCGGAGCACATGGCCCAGGGCGCTCGCCTGGCCGCCCAGGCCGGGGCCCAGATCATCGACCTGAACTTCGGCTG
>DASUIJ010000319.1:0-4141 GCA_036279815.1 Phenylobacterium sp.
GTCGTCCGCATGTGAAGCGGAGGAAACTTAGCTGTCACAGGAGTGTCAAGCTCGCCCACGGGTTGAAACGCAGGCCGTCGGCGAGTGTGTCCGGCAGGACTCACATTTCGCCGTTCGGGGAACAAAAAGGCCCCGGATTTCTCCGGGGCCTCGTAATGTTAGGTAATGTCCGACGCTGGCCTTACGAGGCGTAGAACTCGACCACCAGGTTCGGTTCCATCTTCACCGGATAGGGCACTTCCGACAGTTCAGGCGCCCGGATGAACTTCGCGGTCATCGCCTTGGCGTCGACTTCGACATAGTCGGGCCAGTCGCGTTCGCCCGATTGCAGGGCTTCCAGCACCAGGGCCATGTTCTTCGAGCGCTCGCGCACCGAGACCACGTCGCCGGTCTTCACACGGTAGGAGGCGATGTTCACCCGCTTGCCGTTCACCATCACGTGGCCGTGGTTCACGAACTGACGGGCCGCGAACACGGTGGGGACGAACTTGGCGCGATAGACGATCGCGTCCAGACGGCTTTCCAGCAGCGCGATCAGGTTCTCCGAGGTGTTGCCCTTGCGGCGGGCGGCCTCGTTGTAGGTGCGGCTGAACTGCTTTTCGGTCAGGTTGCCGTAATAGCCCTTGAGCTTCTGCTTGGCGCGGAGCTGCAGGCCGAAATCGGAGACCTTGGACTTGCGGCGCTGGCCATGCTGGCCGGGGCCGTAAGCGCGTTGGTTGATCGGGGACTTCGGGCGACCCCAGATGTTCTCGCCCATCCGCCGGTCGATCTTGTACTTCGCCGAGTGGCGCTTCGACATACGTCGTCTCTCTTCATCGTCGACGCGGGCCGGCGCCTCCGAGAATGGAGGCGCGATTGCAACGGCGGCTTCACATCACCCGTCATAGGTTCGCGGTCCCACGGGGCGGACCCCGGGGCGCGAAGTGGCGGTGTATGAGGGGACAGGCCCGTAAAGTCAATCCGGCGCCCGATCGGGCGGCGGCGGCTCGCCTTCCGCGAGAACCCGATTGCCACGCTTCACCAACCCTCGATGGTGTAATTAGTAATAATTAGCGGCTCGGGGCGATTCTCTGCCCCGGAGCCCCATCATCTCATCGGTATTGGGGATCCTATGAACTTCAAGTCAGCCATTCTGGGCGCAGCATTTCTTGTGGCGGCGCCTGTCGCCGCATCGGCTGCGACCATCACCGTCACACCGTCTCTCGCGCCCAACGCGTTCGGGTCGCCCTCCTACGCCGCCTGGGTGGCCAACGCCGTCGGCGCCCTGCACGACGGCGACGCCAGCCGCGGAAACGCCGGCCTTCCCAGCTACTATCACGCCCAGTCCAACGTCAGCTCCGCCGAAGCCGTGGTCACCGGCTTCCCGTCCTGGCTGGGCCACGCCGATCCCGGCGCGGTGTACGGGGCGGCCTTCGCCAGCGAACTGGGCAACCGGATGCTGTTCGGCCTGAGGATCGACGGGGACGGTTCGCAGTTCTCGATCAGCCAGCTCGCCTTCAGCGCCAGCTCGTCCGATCCCTATAACGCCCTGGCCTTCGCCTTCGGCGCCGGCTCCTACGGCTACAGCGCCGACTATCAGGGCGTGCTCAAGGGCGCCGACGGTCTCCTGTGGACCGCCGACGACGTCTTCGTCACCGGCGGCTCCAGCGCCGCGCTGGTGGACGGTCTGGTCGGCCGCGGCTCGGGCAATTCCTTCGCGGCCTACTGCCCCGGCTGCAGCGTCGCCCAGCAGCAGGCGGCGATCAACGATGTCGCCAGCTATCCGGGCGGCCCCTTCACCTTCACCGGCCTCTACTCCCTGGGCGACAGCAAGGGCTCGGGCACGTTCAACATCTCCGGCGTCCCCGAACCCTCGACCTGGGCGATGATGATCGCGGGCTTCGGCCTGGTGGGCGGCTTCGCGCGCCGCGCCCGCCAGAAGGCTCCGGCCGCCGCCTGATCCGCGCTTCAAGCCGGGAAGTCGCCGCCGGGTCCCTGGCCCGGCGGCTTCTCGCCGGCCTGCGCCGAGGCGGATCGCGGACAAAGGGAGGGCCGGGAGGACAACCCTGGGCAGCTTGCGCCCGTCTCCGCACGGCGCAAGATTTGGGGCTCGACGGCCGAAGCCCGGAGACGCGCCATGAAACGCTCCCTAGTCGCCGCTTACCTCGCCCTGCTCTCCACGCCCGCCTGGGCCCAGGCCTCCGGCGACATGCCGCCCGGCATGGGCCAGATGGGCCATTCCATGCACGCCATGCCCTCGGTCTATGCCGGCCAGGCCGACAAGGCCGGCGCGCCGACCTTCAAGGGCCTGGGCGACCACCATCACCCCATCTCGACCCGAAACCCCGACACCCAGCGGTATTTCGACCAGGGCGTGAACCTGCTGTTCGGCTTCAACCACGCCGAGGCGATCCGCTCGTTCCGCGAGGCCGCGCGGCTCGATCCCGACTGCGCCATGTGCTGGTGGGGGGTGGCGGTGGCCCTGGGGCCCAACATCAACCTGCCCATGCCGCCCGACGCCGTGGCGCCGGCCTGGGAAGCGCTGGAGAGGGCCCGCGCCCTCGCCCCCAGGGCGTCGCCCGCCGAACGCGCCTGGATCGCGGCTCTGGGCCAGCGCTATTCCCCGGACCCCAAGGCCGACCGCCACGCGCTCGACGAGGCCTATGCGAAGGCCATGGGCGACCTGGTCCGCAGCCAGCCGGACGACCTGGACGCGGCGACCTTCTACGTCGAGGCGATGATGGACACCCAGCCCTGGGACTATTGGCAGGCCGACGCCGTCACGCCCAAGGGCCACGGCGCGGAGATCGTCTCCACCCTCGAGCGGGTGATCGCCCGCGCCCCCAGCCATCCGGGCGCCCTGCACCTCTACATCCACGCGGTGGAGGCCTCGACCACGCCCGAGCGCGCCGAGGCCGCCGCCGACCGGCTGCTGACCCTGATGCCCGAGGCCGGGCACATCGTGCACATGCCCAGCCACATCTACTACCGGGTGGGCCGCTACTCGGACGCCGCCCGCGCCAACGAACTGGCCGCCACGGTGGACGAGGCCTACATCGCCGCGTGCCGGGCGCAGGGCTATTATCCGGCCGGCTATTACGGCCACAACATCCACTTCCTGTGGACCTCGTCGGAGATGGAGGGCCGGCGCCAGGTGTCCCTCGACGCCGCGCGGCGCCTGGTGAAGGCGGTGGACGCGGTCGAGACCGCCAAGACCCTGCCTCAGGCCGAACTGTTCGTCTTCACCCCCATCGTGACCCTGGTGCGCTTCGGCCAGTGGGACGCGGTGCTGGCCGAACCGGCGCCGCCCGAGCAGCTCAGGCTCGACACGGCCGTCTGGCTCTACGCCCGGGGGTTCGCCCACGCCAACCGGGGCGACCTGAAGGCCGCCCTGGCGGACCGCGCCCGGCTGGCGGAAATCTCCGGCGGCGATTTCTCGGCCTACGAGGGCGCGGGTGTCCCGGCGAAGCCGATGACGGACCTGGCCCTGGCGCTGCTCGACGGCGAGATTTCGCGGAAGTCGGGGGTGCTGGACGGCGCCATCGTGCGGTTCCGGCACGCCGCCGACCTGGAGCGCGCGCTGCCCTATACCGAGCCCCCCTGGTGGCACCAGCCTGTGAGCCACCTGCTGGGCGCGGCCCTGCTGGAAGCCGGACAGGCCAAGGAAGCCGAGGCGGTCTATCGCCAGAGCCTGACATCCTATCGCCGGGACGGCTGGGCGCTGCTGGGCCTGGCCCAGGCGCTGGAGGCCCAGGGCAAGACCGCGGAAGCCGCCACGACGCGCGCCGCCTTCGAGGACGCCTGGCGGCTCAGCGACGTCAGACTGACGGCCTCGCGGCTCTAGCGATCGCGCGGACGGAACGCCGAACGGCGCTTTCCCATTGCGGCGGCCCGACTTCCAAAGGATGGTCCGCTCCAGGGGAGACCTGAGATGATCTTCGAACAGATCGCGACCGGCGGATGCCAGTCCTACCTGATCGGCTGCCCGGAGAGCCGCGCGGCCGCGCTGATCGATCCGGAACTGCATCAGATCGACCGTTACCTGGGGCTGGCGGCGCGGGAGGGCCTGCGGATCCGCTACCTGATCGACACCCACACCCACGCCGATCATTTCTCGGCCGCCCGCGAACTGGGCCGCAGCCTCGGCGCGACCATCGTCACC
>DASUIJ010000320.1:0-3226 GCA_036279815.1 Phenylobacterium sp.
GGGGCGCCGCAGCATGGAGATCGCGATGGCCGCCATCGCCACGGCGAAGAACAGCAGCAGCCGCTGGCCGTCGACGGCCTTGGCGAGGCTGGAGCCCAGCAGCGAGCCCAGCAGGCCCGCGCCGGCGAACACGATGGCGCAAGGCCACTTCACCCGTCCGCCCCGCCCGTGACCGACCAGGTTCATCGCCGCATTGACCGCGACCGCCGCAGCCGAGGTGCCGATCGCCACGTGCGGATCGCGAATACCCACAACGTAGAGCAACAGCGGCGTGGCCAGCACCGAGCCGCCGCCCCCGAACAGGCCCAGGAGCGCGCCGACGACGGCGCCGCTCATCAGGGCCGAAACGATGGTGATCGTGGACATGGCGGGGACACCCGATCGAGCTTGTATATTCACATATTCGCATATATGTAATTCGCCAGCGATGCAATCGGAGAGATTTCAGATGCGCGACCCAGGCTTCCTGCCCGACACGGCCCTGGCCGAGGCTACGGCCATCGTCGGCTCGGCCTCCGAGAGTGCGGCCCGGAGGCCGCTGGTGAAGGCCTTCTTCGACGAAGCCACCTTCACGGTCACCTATGTGGTGCGCGATCCCGGCTCGCAGGCCTGCGCGGTGATCGACAGCGTGCTCGACTACGATCCCGCGTCCGGCCGCACGGCGGAGCGTTCCGCCGACGCCGTGATCGCCTACGTCAAGGCGGAGAATCTCGACGTGGTCTGGCAGCTGGAGACCCACGCCCATGCCGACCACCTGTCGGCCGCCCCCTACCTCAAGGCCGCGCTCGGCGGCCGCCTGGCGATCGGTGAGAAGATCGTCCGGGTCCAGGAGACCTTCGGCAAGCTGTTCAACGCCGGGCCGGATTTCGCCCGCGACGGCCGGCAGTTCGAACATCTCTTCCAGGACGGCGAGCGCTTCGCCGTCGGCGGCCTGCAGGCGATCGCCCTGCATGTCCCCGGCCACACCCCGGCCTGCATGGCCTATGTGATCGGCGACGCCGTCTTCGTGGGCGACACCCTTTTCATGCCGGACTACGGCACCGCCCGCTGCGACTTTCCCGGCGGCGACGCCGCCACCCTCTATCGGTCGATCCAGAGGCTCCTGGCCCTGCCGGACGCGACGCGGGTCTTCCTGTGCCACGACTACAAGGCCCCCGGCCGGGACGCCTATGCCTGGGAGACCACCATCGCCGTCGAGCGCCGGGACAACGTCCACCTGCGCGACGGCGTGACCGAGGCCCAGTTCGTCGCCCTGCGTCAGGCGCGCGACGCCGGCCTGGACATGCCGCGGCTGATCCTGCCCTCTGTGCAGGTCAATATGCGGGGCGGCCACCTTCCGGAGCCGGAAGACAACGGCGTCCGATATCTGAAGATCCCCCTGAACGCCGTCTGACGAGTCCCCCATGAAGCCCATCGCCCTCGCGGCCGCCCTCGCCCTTTGCGCCTCCGCCGCCCTGGCCGAACCCACCCACGTCATGGTCCGGGCCCAGAGCCTGGACGCCAAGTTCATCGGCAGCCAGATGGGCGGCGTCCAGGTGACCTTGCGCGACGCCCGGACCGGAAAGGTCCTGGCCAAGGGCCTCACCCGGGGCGGAACCGGCGACACGGCCCGGATCATGCGCATGCCGCGCGAACGGGGGGCCGTGATCGCGGGCGGGGACACGGCGGGGTTCGACGCCGTGCTCGACCTGAAGCAGCCCACCCTGGTGAAGGCCGAGGCCTTCGGTCCGGCGGGATCGCCCGCCTCGGCGGTCCAGGTGTCGTCGAGCCTCTGGGTGATCCCGGGCCGCGACGTCGCGGGGGACGGATGGATCCTGACCTTCCCCGGCCTCGCCATCGAGCCCCGCGCCACGCCGGGCGCCGACGGCTCGCTTCGCGTGGAAGCCAAGGTCACCCTCATGTGCGGATGCCCGATCGAGCCCGGCGGCCTGTGGGATGCGGCCCAGTACGGCGTCACGGCGGCCCTGCTGAGGGGCGGCCGCCAGGTCGCCCAGATCCCGCTGGCCTATGCGGGCCGGCCCAGCCAGTTCGCGGCGGACCTGCCGAAGGTCCGGCCGGGCCGATACGTGCTGCGGATCGTCGCGACAGACACCAGGACCCCCAACGCCGGGGTGGTGGAGATTCCGGTGCGCATATCCGCCCGCTGAGGCGCCGGGACAGGCCGGCGGCCGCGATGTTCGCGCGGGCGGCGCTTCACATGGTCGCGCGGCGTCGGGTCAGCTGGCGCCTCGATTGAACCCTGGGCCAATGGGGGCTGTCGTCTGAACGCCCCCGACCAGGGAGGTCCAGTGTTCACCATCGCGCTGATCGCCCGCAAGGGCGGGTCGGGCAAGACCACGATCGCCGTGCACCTGGCGCTCGCAGCCCATCTGCGGGGCGTTCCCACGCTGCTGGCCGATCTTGATCCGCAACATTCCGCCCTCGAGGCGTTGCGCGCCCGCCGGGCCCTCGGCCCCCGGGGCCTCTCCGTGACCGGGCCCTCGCTGTACGACACCCAGATGGCCGCCATGAGCCAGGGCATGCGCGCCATGGTCATCGACACGGCCGCCGGAACCGGCGAGGACGCGGTCAACGCCATCGTCCTGGCGGATCTGTCGGTGCTGGTGGTCCGCCCGACCTTCCTGGACCTGGCGGCGGCGATCGAGTCGGTGGCGATGATCCGCCGTCTCAAGAAACCCGTTCTCATCGTGGTCAACCAGGCCCCCCACGCCCGCGACGGCGTGGAGCCTCCGGCGGTCCGCCGCGCCCTGCGCGCGCTCGCCGTGCTCGGCCAGCCGATCGCCCCCACCATCATCCGCTCGAGGCTGGCCTACCAGTCGGCGCTCGAGACCGGCTGTTCGGTGGAGGAGACGGGTCCGCCCGCCATCGCCCAGGAGGTCGCCGAACTCTGGGCCTACGTCTACCACTTCATCTTCCCCCTGCGACGCGCGGGGTAGGCGTGGGGCGCAATCACGGTCACGAGGCCATTCAGGAAACCCAGCGCCGTGGAATTCATCGGCATTCATCCTGACGATGCCTCGGGTTTCGTTGACGCGTTGCGAACGCGTCTGCAGCAAGAGGCGCAGGGCGACGGCCCGCTTTCCGGCGGCGCGACATTCAGCTTGGGAAGCTGGCGAGCCGAGTGATTTTTCCGAGCTGTACCGACAGACGGCGGCGTCCTCTTCGATGAGCCTGCCGGCGCCGGCCCGCCCGCGCCATCTTCGATCTCCGCCTGGTCCGCTCCAAA
>DASUIJ010000321.1:0-3410 GCA_036279815.1 Phenylobacterium sp.
CAGATCCGCTCGCGGCGGACGCCCGCGGCCATGACCGCCTCGGCGCGGGCCAGGAGGAACCCCGACACTTCGGCGACCACGTCGTCATAGTGCGGCGCCGCCTGCATGGTGCGGGGCTCGCCCTGCATGTGCATCAGCACCACCTCGCAGCCCAGTTCGGCGGCGAGCCCGGGCGCGCCGGGGGCTGAGAGCGCGGTCACGTCGTTCCAGATCGAGGCGCCGGCCGCGACGGCCGCGCGGGCCACGTCGGGCTTCATGGTGTCGATGGAGATCGGGATCGCGCTCTCGGCGCGGATCGCGGCGATCAGCGGGACCACCCGGGCGATTTCGTCCGCGGCGGAGACCGGCCGTGCGCCCGGCCGGGTGGACTCGCCGCCGATGTCGAGGCTGTCGGCGCCCTGTTCGATCAGGGCGCGGGCATGACGAAGGCCGGCTTCGAGAGTCTCGAACCGGCCGCCGTCGGAGAAGCTGTCCGGCGTGGCGTTCAGGACGCCCATGACCTGGATCGGTCGGGTCATGGGCGCCCTGAAGATCCTAGGCCGGTTGCGATTCCGGCTTGGGCGAGATCGGGACCGAGACGGCCGGGGCCGGCGGGCGGTCGGCGTCGGGGTCGTCGCGGTTGGGCTTCACACCCTTGAAGACGGCCTCGATCTCCTCGCCGGAGAGGGTTTCGTATTCCAGCAGGGCCTTGGCCAGGGTGTGCAGGTCGTCCAGGCGCTCGACCAGGATCCGGCGAGCCTCGTCCTCGCCGCCCTTGACCAGGCGGCGGACCTCCAGGTCGATCTTCTGGGCGGTGTCTTCCGAGACGTTCTGGGTGCGCGCGACCGAGTGGCCGAGGAACACCTCTTCCTGGTTGTCGCCATAGGAGACCGTGCCGAGCTCGTCGGAGAAGCCCCAGCGGGTGACCATGTTGCGGGCCAGGCCGGTGGCGGCCTGGATGTCGCTGGACGCGCCGGACGTGACCTTGTCCTTGCCGAAGATCAGCTCCTCGGCGACCCGGCCGGCCATCATGATGGCGAGACGCGAGGTCATCTGGGTGAAGTCCATCGAATAGCGGTCGCCCTCGGGCAGCTGCATCACCATGCCCAGCGCGCGGCCGCGCGGCACGATGGTGGCCTTGTGAACCGGGTCGGCGGACGGGACGGTCAGCGCCACCAGGGCGTGGCCGCCCTCGTGATAGGCGGTGTTGCGCTTCTCCTGGTCGCTCATGACCATGGACTTGCGCTCTGCGCCCATCATCACCTTGTCCTTGGCCTCTTCGAAGTCGCGATGCAGGACCATGCGACGGTTCTTGCGCGCGGCCAGCAGGGCGGCTTCGTTGACCAGGTTGGCGAGGTCGGCGCCGGAGAAGCCGGGGGTGCCGCGGGCGATGGTCTTGACGTCCACGTCGGCGGCCAGGGGCACGTTCTTCATGTGGACGCGCAGGATACGTTCGCGGCCGCCGATGTCGGGGTTGCCCACCACCACCTGGCGGTCGAAACGGCCGGGACGCAGCAGGGCCGGGTCCAGCACGTCGGGACGGTTGGTGGAGGCGATGACGATGATGGCTTCCGACGGATCGAAGCCGTCCATCTCCACCAGCAGCTGGTTGAGGGTCTGCTCGCGTTCGTCGTTGCCGCCGCCGAGGCCCGCGCCGCGATGGCGGCCGACGGCGTCGATCTCGTCGATGAAGATGATGCAGGGGCTGTTCTTCTTCGCCTGTTCGAACATGTCGCGCACGCGGCTGGCGCCGACGCCCACGAACATCTCCACGAAGTCCGAGCCCGAGATGTAGAAGAAGGGCACGCCCGCCTCGCCGGCGATGGCGCGGCCGAGCAGGGTCTTACCGGTGCCGGGAGGACCGACCATCAGGGCGCCCTTGGGGATCTTGCCGCCCAGGCGCTGGAACTTCTGCGGGTCCTTCAGGAACTCCACGATCTCGGCCAGTTCCTCCTTGGCCTCGTCGACGCCGGCCACGTCGTCGAAGGTGACGCGGTTCTTGTTCTCGGTCAGCATCTTGGCCTTGGACTTGCCGAAGCCCATGGCGCCGCGGGCGCCGCCCTGCATCTGACGCATGAAGAAGATCCAGACGCCCACCAGCAGCAGGATCGGCAGCAGCTGCACCAGCAGGCTGCCGATGGTGAAGCCGCCCGGCGCCTTGACCTTGATGTCGACGTTCTGGCTTTCCAGCCGCTTCACCAGGTCGTCCTGGTTGTTCGGGGTGGTGGTCCCGAAGATCTTGTTCGCCCCGTCCGTCACCTCGATGTGCGACCCGGAGATCTCGGCCTTCTTGACCGCGCCGGCGTTCACCTTGTTGAGGAGCTGAGAATAGCTGATCTCGCTGACCCCGGTCGCGCGCGCGCCCCCGGTCATCATGCTGTAGAGACCGATCAGGACGACGATGATGACGCCCCAGATTGCGAGATTGCGCACGTTCATAATGGTTCAGTTCGCCTCGGAATTGTCCGCTCAGGTCCAAGATAGGTGGGCGGCCGGGTTGTCGCTAGCAAGGCGCGTGCCTCAAGAGCCATCATCGGGCCCAGGACTTAAGTTAGAATAACAAAAAGGCCGCGCGGTGTCCGCACGGCCTCATGTTTCGGTCCGGATGGCCGGATCTACCGCGGCGCGGGCTTCTTCGGCGCGGCGATCAGACCTTCGCGCTGGGCGCGCTTGCGGGCCAGCTTGCGGGCGCGACGGACGGCCTCGGCCTTTTGGCGGGCGCGCTTTTCCGACGGCTTCTCATAATGCACGTGCCGCTTCATTTCGCGGAACGAGCCCTCGCGCTGCATCTTCTTCTTCAGCGCCTTCAGGGCCTGATCGACGTTGTTGTCGCGGACGAAAATCTGAACCAGAGGTCTCTCTCCTGCCAACCCGTTCCCGCTCGGCCTACCCTGCGGGGCGGCGGCGAACGGATAAATAGTGCACCACCCCACAGGCATGCCTGCCGGGTTTGAGCGCGGCGAGATAGCAGAAGGCGGCGGGCATGTCCACGGCGGACAGGAGGCTTTCTCCGTCCTATTATGGGATTCATGGCGTTGAACATCGACATCGCGGCCGACTGGGCCGCCCAGACCGAACAGCAGTTGCTGGACCAGGCGCTGATCCTGGCGCCCGGCCAGGGCTGGACCTGGCCCATGGTCCGCCAGGCGGGCCGGGCGGTGGGGCTGACCGGCCCGGAGACCGAGCTCCTGGTCCCGCACGGTCCGGCCGACCTGGCGGCCCTGCTCTCGCGCCGGCATGACGCCCGGGCCCTGGCCGCCCTCCCCGATCCGGCGAGCCTGAAGATCCGCGCCCGCATCCGGGCGGCTGTGGAGGCCCGGCTGGCCGCCGCGGCCGACGACGAGCTGGCCGTGCGCCGCTGGGCCGGCTGGCTGGCCCTGCCCCTGAACATGCCGCTGGCGCTGAAGCTGGTCTGGGAGAGCGCCGACGCG
>DASUIJ010000322.1:0-2297 GCA_036279815.1 Phenylobacterium sp.
CTGATCTCGCTGGGCGAGCCCCTGACCGAACTGCTGAGCGAAGAGCTGGCGGCGATCTACCTGCCCAAGGCCAAGCTGAACGAACAGATCCGCGACGCCGGCGACGCGCTGACCAAGGAACTGATCTCGGTCTCGCAGGCCATCCAGTCCGCCCAGAAATCCAGCGAAGCCTACGGCCAGACCCTGGCGCACGCCTCGAAGTCGCTGACGTCGGCCGATGAACCGGCCGATCTGAAGGCCACGGTCGAGACCCTGGCCTCCGCCACCCGGCGGGTGCAGCGGGAGAACAAGTCGCTGGAGAAGCGGCTGTCGGATTCCACCGCCGAGGTCGCCCGTCTGCGCGAGCACCTGGAGCAGGTCCGCCGCGACGCCACCACCGACGGCCTGACCAACCTGGCCAACCGCAAGGCCTTCGACGAGGAGCTGGAGCGCGCCTGCGCCGAGGCCGAGGCCAACGGCGAAGTGCTGACCCTGGCGGTCATCGACATCGACCATTTCAAGAACTTCAACGACACCTGGGGCCACCAGACCGGCGACCAGGTCATCCGCTATGTGGCCAGCGTCATCGGCGGCCGCGGTGCGCCGCCCCGATTCGCCGCGCGCTACGGCGGCGAGGAATTCGCCCTGATCTTCCCGCGCGAGGCGGCGGCGGCGGCCCTGGCCACCCTGGAAGAGATCCGCGAGGAGGTTTCCTCCCGCATGCTGAAGCGCCGCTCCACCAACGAGGACCTGGGCGCGATCACGGTGTCCGCGGGTCTGGCCCAGCGCACGCCCGGCGAGAGCGCCCACAACGTCATGGAACGCGCCGACCGCGCGCTCTACGCCTCCAAGCGGGGCGGCCGGAACAGGGTCTCCAGCGCCGAAGACGTGGCCACGGCGGCCTGAGGCCCCTTTTCCCCTAGCCTGACGCCGGGGTATCTCTCGTTAGATCGCGGTCCAAACTGCGACGACGGGAGGACGCCATGGGCTATTCGAAGATCAAGACCTCGGTTGGGGACGGCATCGGCGTCATCACGCTGTCCGACCCTTCCACCCTGAACGCCGCCGGCCTGGATATCATGGGCGAGCTGCAGCAGGCCTTCGACGCCTTCGCCAAGCCCGACTCCGGGGTGCGCTGCGTCGTCCTGACCGGCGAAGGCCGCGGCTTCTGCTCCGGCGCGAACCTTTCGGGACGCGCGGACGGCGTCGGCGCCTCCACCCCCGATCCGGAAGGTCCGGACGCCGGGGCCGGGCTCGAGTCCGTCTACAACCCCTTCGTCACCGGCCTGCGCAACTACCCCGTGCCGATCATCACCGCCGTGAACGGCGTGGCGGCCGGCGTGGGCTGTTCCCTGGCTTTGATGGGCGACATCATCGTGGCCGCCGAGAGCGCCTATTTCCTTCAGGCCTTCCGTCGGATCGGCCTGGTGCCGGACGGCGGCTCGACCTACCTGCTGCCCCGCTATATCGGCAAGGCCAGGGCGATGGAGATGGCCCTGCTGGGCGACCGCGTCCCGGCCAAGACCGCGCTCGACTGGGGCCTAGTCAACCGCTGCGTTCCCGACGACCAGCTCATGGCGACCGCCATGGAGCTCGCCAGGAACCTGGCCACCGGACCCTGGGCGCTGGGCTCGATCCGCAAGCTGATCTGGGAGAGCCTCGACACCGAATGGTCCGAGCAGCTCCACGCCGAGCGCATGGCGCAGAAGCATGCCGGCCGCAGCCAGGACTCCCGCGAAGGCGTTCTGGCCTTCCTGCAGAAGCGCGCCGCGGCCTTCATCGGCAAGTAAGGCGCAGGACCCGCCCGTTTTCCGGGCCGCCGACTGTCCACGGACGGCGGCCCGATTGACGGCTACGGGAGATCAGGCCATTCGGCGCCTTGCGTCGGGCGTGGTCCCGCCTGGGAGACACGCCTGATGACCAGCGACATCATCATCGTAGGCGGCGGCCACAACGGCCCCACCTGCGCGGCCTATCTGGCGGCGGCGGGCCTCAAGGTCACCGTTCTGGAACGCCGGGAGGTGGTGGGCGGGGCCGCGGTCACCGAGGAGTTCCATCCCGGTTTCCGCAATTCCGTGGCCAGCTACACCGTCTCCCTGCTCAATCCCAAGGTCATCGCCGACCTGGAGCTGCACCGGCACGGCCTCAGGGTGGTCGAGCGCAAGGTGGCCAACTTCCTGCCGCTCGACGGCGACTACCTGGCGACCGGCGAAGGGCGCACCAGGGCCGAGGTGGCGCGTTTCTCCACCCGCGACGCCGAGCGGCTGGACGCCTATGGCGACCGCCTGGAGGCCATCGCCGACGTGGTGCGCGAGCTG
>DASUIJ010000323.1:0-3580 GCA_036279815.1 Phenylobacterium sp.
CCGGCCCACGGTCGGGGTCCCGTCCACCATCCGCACTTCGGCGACCTGGGCGACCACCGAGTTGAAGCACTCGTGGACGGCGACGCCGCGGCTCCAGCCCGGCGCGGCCGGGGAGCCCCAGCCGGCCTTCTCGGCCGCCAGCTTCAGCACCGCGATATGGCGGGCGGCGCCGGCCTTTTCGTAGAGCGCCAGGCGATAGGCCACCGGGTCCTTGCCGGCCCTGCGGGCCAGCTGGTCGATGGTGTGCTCCATGACGAAGGCGGTGTGGGTCGCCCCCACCGAACGCCACCACAGCACCGGCACGCCCACGTCGGGCATCAGCACCTGGCCGTCGACCACCGGGGTCGCCCGCAGATAGGGCGAGCCCTTGGCGCCTTCGACCGTGGTCTCGTCGATGCCCTTGGAGGGCATGGGAGAGCCCTTCATCAGCGACTGGGTGACCACCTTGTGGGTCCAGGAGACCGGGTAGCCTTCCTTGTCGGTGACGATCTTCAGCCGATGGTGGGCGAGCGGGCGGAAATAGCCCGCCGTCATGTCGTCCTCGCGGGTCCAGACCAGCTTCACCGGACGGCCCTTGCCGACCTTCTTGGCGATCTGCACGCACTCGGCCGCATAGTCGGACTGGAAGTTCGCCCGGCGCCCGAACGAGCCCCCGGCGAACAGGGTCTCGACCTCCACCGAACCCGGCAGCATGCCGACGATCTTGGCGGTGTTGAGCTGGTCGAGGGTCGGGCTCTGCGAGCCGAAGGTCAGCTTGGCCTTGCCGTTGGAGACCTCCGCCACGCAGTTCATGGGCTCCATGGTGGCGTGGGCCAGGAACGGGAAGTCGTAGGTCGCCTCGAAGATCTGGCCCTCGGCCGGCTTGGTCGCGTCGCCCTTGCCCTCGAAGCTCGCCCACTTGGCCTTCTCGGGCAGGACGCCCTTGCCGGCGGCCCAGTCCTTGTAGTCGGCCAGCAGCTTGTCGGTGCCGCGCTTCTCGGCCTGGTCCTCGTTCCAGGTGACCTTCAGCGCGTCGCGGCCCTTGCGCGCCGCATAGGTGTTCTCGGCCACAACGGCCACGCCGGTGGGGATTTCGTACACGGCCACCACCCCCTGGACCTTCTTGGCCTCGGCCGCGTCGAACGACGCCACCTTGGCGCCGAACCGGGGCGCGTGGGCCACCATGGCCACCAGCATGTCGGGAAGCTGGACGTCCTGGGTGAAGCGGGCCGTGCCGTCGCTCTTGGCCTGGGAGTCCTTGCGGCGCACCCGGTCGGAGCCGATCAGGGTGAAGGCCTTGGGGTCCTTCAGGGTCGGGGTCTTGGGCGGGGTGACCTTGGCGGCGTCGGGAAGCAGTTCGGCGAAGGTGGCCGTCTTGCCCGTGCCCGCATGGCTGACCACGCTGTCCTTGACGGTGATCTCGCCGGCCGGGACGTTCCACCTGTTGGCGGCCGCCTCGACGAACATCGCCCGGGCCGCGGCGCCGGCGTTGCGAAGCTGCATCCAGGAATTGGAGATCGCCGACGAGCCGCCGGTGCCCTGCACGCCCATGGCGGAGTTGGCGTAGACCTTGGCGTTGCCCGGGGCCTGCTCGACCTTGACCTTGCTCCAGTCCGCGTCGAGCTCCTCCGCGGCGATGGCGGCCAGGCCGGCGTGGGAGCCCTGGCCGAATTCGATATGCTTGGAGACCACGGTCAGGACGCCGTCGGCGCCGATCTTGATGAAGGGCCCGAAGGCGCCGAAGTCGGTCTTGGAGCCGATGGCCAGGATGTCGCCGGGCGAACAGCCGACCACCAGGGCCCCGCCCACCAGGGCGGTCCCCACCACCAGCTCGCGCCGGGTGGCGCCGGTCTTCTGTCCCTGGGGAGACGTCAGGTCTTGCGGATTCACGGGTGCGTTCATGGTCCCCTCCCTCAACCGGCCGGCGTGGGCGTGGGCGTGGTTTGAGCGGCGGGCGCCGCAGCCGCGGGCGCGGGCGCTGCGGCCGCGTCCTTGATGGCCTTGCGGACCCGCTGGTAGGTCCCGCAGCGGCAGATGTTGCCGTCCATCGCCGCGTCGATGTCCTCGTCGGTGGGATGCGGCTTGGCGGCCAGCAGGGCGGCGGCGCTCATCAGCTGGCCCGACTGGCAATATCCGCACTGGGGCACGTCGTTCGCCACCCAGGCCTGCTGCAGCGGATGGTTTCCGCCCAGGCTCTCGACCGTGGAGATCTTGATCCCGGCCAGGCCGGAAATGGGCATCGAGCAGGAGCGGATCGGCGATCCGTCCGCCAGCACCGTGCAGGCGCCGCACTGGCCGATCCCGCAGCCGTACTTCGACCCCGTCAGGTGCAGTTCGTCCCGCAGGACCCAGAGCAGGGGCGTGTCCGGCGCGGCGTTCACCGTCACCGGCTTGCCGTTCACATCAAGCGTCATGGCCATGCGGTCGGCCTCCCTGATTTGCAATTCGGTCGCGATCTTAACGGTGCTTAGCTGGGTTCGTATAGTCTCTTCCGCCATGGCGCGGCGGCGCGGGAGTCTCTAACTTCCGCGCCACGCCCGACGAGGAGTCCCCCATGAAGTTCGCCACCCCGCTCGCCGCCGTCCTGCTCCTGGCCGCCCAGCCGGGCCTCGCCCACGCCGCCGACGGCGCCAAGATCTTCCAGCTGCAGTGCAAGACCTGCCATCAGGCCAAGAGCACGCCCGCGGGGCCGAGCCTCGGCGGCGTGGCGGGCCGGAAGATCGCGGGCCTGGGCGACTACGCCTATTCCCCGGCGCTCAAGGCCAAGGCCGGAACCTGGACCGACGCCGATCTCGACGCCTTCCTGACCGCGCCGGCCAAGTTCGCGCCGGGAAACAAGATGCCCGCCGCCCTGCCGGGCGCCGCCGACCGCGCCGCGGTGATCGCCTACATGAAGACCCTGAAGTGAGCGGGCCCGGCCGTCGCGAGGGATCCGCCTAGGGTGGACGCCTTTCCCGCCTATTTCCCCCTGGCCGGCAAGACGGTGGTGATCGCCGGGTCCGGCGAGGCCGCCGAGGCCAAGGCGCGGCTGTTCGCGGGCTCGCCCGCGAACGTCGTCCGCGTGGACGGCGAGGCGGCTCTGGCGCCTTCGACCTATGCCGGCGCGCTGCTGGTCTTCGTGGCGGGGGACGACGAGGCCTTCGCCCGGGCGGCGGCGACCACGGCGCGCGCGGCCGGGGCCCTGGTCAACGTCCCCGACCGGCCCGCGCTCTGCGATTTCACCACGCCGGCGGTGATCGACCGGGGCGAAGTGGTGGCGGCCATCGGCACCGGCGGCGCCTCGCCGATGCTGGCGACCATGCTGCGCAACGATATCGAACAGCGGGTGCCGGAGGGCGCGGGCCGGGTCGCGGCCCTGTTCCGGATGTTCCAGGACGAGGTGCGGGCCCGTTTCCCCGACCTGCCCGCCCGCCGCGCCTTCCTGCGTGAAGCCCTGTCCGGCCCCGCCGCCCAGGCGGCCCTCGAGGGCCGGATGGACCGCGCCGAGGCGCTGTTCCGCGATTCCGTCGCCCGCGGCCACCAGGCGCTCGGCCGCGTCCAGTTCGTCGGCGCGGAGGGCCCGGCCGACCTGCTCACCCTGCGCGCCAGCCGGGCGCTGGCG
>DASUIJ010000324.1:0-2651 GCA_036279815.1 Phenylobacterium sp.
CGGGCCTCATTCCAGGTCAGGCCGGGATGCGCACCATCATGTGGTCGTAGCCCTTCACGAAGCTGGAGCGGACGCGGCTGGGCTCTTCCAGAACCTCGATCCGATCGAAGCGCTTGAGGATCTCCTCCCAGACGACGCGCAGCTGCATCTCGGCCAGACGGTTGCCGACGCACCGGTGGATGCCGAACCCGAACGACAGGTGCTGGCGTGGCCGTTCGCGGTCGATGATGAACCGCTCGGGCTCCGGGATGGCGGTCTCGTCGCGGTTGCCCGAGACGTACCACATGACCACCTTGTCGCCCTTCCGGATGGTCTTGCCGCCGAACTCGATATCCTCGACCGCCGTGCGTCGCATGTGGGCGAGCGGGGTCTGCCAGCGGATGATCTCGGGCACCATCGAGGGGATCAGGTCGGGATTGGCCCGCAGCTTGGCGAACTCGGCCGGATTCTGGCTCAGCGCCAGCAGGCCCCCGGTCAGCGAGTTGCGGGTGGTGTCGTTGCCGCCGACGATCAGCAGGATGATGTTCCCGAGGTACTCGTCCGGGGTCATGTTCCGGGTGGCCTCGCCATGGGCCATCATCGAGACCAAGTCACCGGCCGGGGGCTGGTTGACCCGCTCGTTCCAGAGCCTGGTGAAATAGGCCAGGCACTCCATCAGCTCGGCCTGGCGCTCGTCCTCCGTCTCCACGATCCCGCCCGGCATGGGCAGGGCGGTGGCGACATCGGACCAGCGGGTGAGCTTGCGGCGCTCCTCGAACGGGAAGTCGAACAGGGTGGCCAGCATCTGGGTGGTGAGTTCGATGGAGACCCGATCCACCCAGTCGAAGGGTTCGCCGACCGGCAGTTCGTCGAGGATCCTGGACGCGCGCTCGCGAATGATCGGCTCCAGGATCTGGAGATTGGCCGGGGAGACCACGGGGCTGACGGTCTTGCGCTGCACGTCATGCCGGGGCGGATCCATGGCGATGAAGCTGGGGCGGCGCAGGTCCGGCCGGGCGTCGCGGATGGTGATGCCGCCCAGCGCCGCGTCGGAGGAGAAGACCCCGTGATTGGTGTCCACCGCCATGATGTCGGCGTAGCGGGTCACGGACCAGTAGGGGCCGAACTCGCTGTCCTTGCACCAATGGACCGGGTCCTCGGCGCGCAGGCGCTCGAAATAGGGCCAGTGGGTATTGGTGCGGAAAAGGTCGGGATCCCCCGGATGCATCTCGTCCAACGGGATCGAGTAGGCGCGGGCGCGCGCCTCGTCGGCCAGCTTCATCGCGCCGTCGGCCATGGGAATTCCTCCTCGTCGGACGGCCTCGGTCGGGTCGCCTCGGACAGGTGATGAAAGCTCAATCCGCCCGAAGGAGCAATGCGGGCGTTCAGAGCGCCTGGGCCGCAAGGATGCGAGCTCTCGTTTCGGGCGGCAGGGCCAGGCCGGACGCGCCCAGGTCTTCCAGGAGGTGCGCCATGCGCGTGGTGCCGATCACCGCGGTGGATATCCCAGGGTTCTCCAGGACATAGGCCAGCGCCGCCTGCGGTCCGCTCATGCCCGGCAGGTCGGCCAGGAAGCTGAAGCGGGCGCCCTTGGCGATGTCGGCGCGGTGGTTCTTGAGCGCCCGAAGCGCGTACCAGATGTCGCGCGGCGCTCGCAGCTTGAGGGCGCCGGCGTGTCCCATGGCCAGGGCCATGCCGGCCAGGACCCCCTTCCCCGCCGCCGCGGCCCTGGCCACCAGGGGCGCGCGTTCCGGGCGCAGGATGTTGTAGTCGATCATCACCACGTCGAAGGTCCCCAGTTCGACGGCGTGCTCGATCACAGCCGGATCGAAGCTGTTGAGGCCCAGGGCCTGGACAAGTCCCCGTTTCTTGAGCCCCTCGAGGCGATCCAGGAACCGGTCGGTCAGCTCCTCCGTCGCCGGGCCGTGGAGCTGGAGCAGCGGCAGGGCCTCCAGGCCCAGGCGGTCCAGGCTGCGCAGGACGCTGGCTTCGATGGCCTCGGGCCGCATGTCTCGGACCACCCGGCCGCCCTCGAACCGGGTGCCGGCCTTGGTGGCGACGACCAGGCGGCCGTTATCGCGTCCCTTCAGGGCCCGTCCCAGGCGCGGCTCCGCCTCGCCGCCCGAATAGGCTGCGCCGGTGTCGAAAAAGGTGACGCCATGGTCGATGGCGGCGTGGACCAGGCGCAGGGCCTCGGCCTCCGAGAACGCCTTCTGGCCCCACCAGCTCGCGCAGCCGAAGCCAATCTCCGACACCGACAGTCCGGTGGCGCCGAGAGGACGATAGAGCATCGCTCAGAGCCCCGCCGTGACGTGCCGCACCTGTTCCCGCAGCCATCGGTGGGCGGGATTGGCGTCGTGGCGGCTGTGCCAGAAGGCGTGGATCTCCGGCGCCGGTATCGCGAGGGGCGGTTCGAATACGTCCAGGCCCAGCGGCTCCGCCACCGCCCGGGCGAACTGCACCGGAAGCGCGGCGATCAGCCGACGGCTCTGCGACACCGCCTGAGCGACGGCCGCGAAGTGCGGCAGGACCAGCGCCACCCGCCGGGTCCGGCCGAGTTCGGCGAGAGCGACGTCGACATAGCCTGTGACGCTGCCGTCCACCGACCGCAGGGCGTGCGGCAGATCGCAGAACAGGTCGAGCGGGAAGCGTCCCCCTGGCGCGACGCCGGC
>DASUIJ010000325.1:0-9308 GCA_036279815.1 Phenylobacterium sp.
GCTGGTCGATCCGGCGGGAGGGGCAAGCGGCCCTGATCGGCACCGTCGGGTTCAACATGCTGGAGCTGGACCGCGGCCGCCGCGGCGAGATCGCCTACGACCTCGCTCGCGCGGAGTGGGGGCGCGGGGTGATGAGCGAGATCCTGCCGCATGTGATGGATTTCGGCTTCGGCCGACTGGGCCTTCGGCGGCTGGAAGCCATGGTCACGGTGGGCAACGCGCGGTCCTGCGCCCTTCTGGAGCGCCATGGATTCGCGCGGGAGGGGGTGCTGCGCGATCACGCCTATTGGAAGGGGCGGTTCTGGGACCAGATCGTCTATGCGCGGCTGGCGGATTGACCCCCGGGCCCCGAAGGGCCACTTATCCGCGCGGAACCAGACGGCTGGGCGGTCGCGGGTCTCTTCGGAGGCCCGAGGAAAGTCCGGGCTCCACTTCGACATGGCGGTGGGTAACGCCCACCGGGGGTAACCCTAGGGATAGCGCCACAGAGAGCAGACCGCCTGGGCTTCGGCCCAGGTAAGGGTGAAAGGGTGCGGTAAGAGCGCACCGCGGACCCGGCGACGGGGACGGCACGGCAAGCCCCGCCAGGAGCAAGACCGAATAGGGATCTCGCGCCGGAGCAATCCGGTAGGGCCGTCGAAGGCCTGAGAGGTCCGGGTAGGTCGCGAGAACCGTCCAGCAATGGACGGTCCAGAGGAATGATCGCCCATGTCCGCTTCGGCGGGCGGGACAGAACCCGGCTTACAGGCCGTCTGGTTTCCTCATTCCCGATGAACACAAATCGCCGCCGGCCGAGGGGCCGGGTGGCGGCGACGCGCGCGACCTGCGCAGGTCGTCAAATCTCCATGCCCGGGCGCCGGATCGGGGGTTACCCACAACCTGCGCGGCCCGCCGCCACTCTATTTAACGAGTTCTCTGTATGTTCTGTGAATAGTTTACATCGGTTAACCATAACTAGCTCCGACACCTTTGTTTCTGCGCCAAATAGTCATTCAGAGTCATTGTCTCCCAGTTGATCCCATGTTAACCCAATCACCATCCGTTAAGGACGTTGGGAACCTCCGCGAAGGGTTCTCCGGGGTCCTTCGCGGTGTGAGGCGGGGCGGCCCCGCGGGGCGGCGGATTGGGGCGCGGCGGGATGTTCGTCTCGACGTTCGAAAAACAGTTGGACGCCAAGCGCCGCATCGTCGTGCCGCAGGAGTTCCGCGCCCTGGCCTCTGGCCCCTTCGACGGAATCATCTGCTTTCCATCTATCGAGGCCGATTGCATCGAGGGTGGCGGAAAAGCTTTGTTCGATCGTTATCTTGGCGTGATCGAGGAGCTGGACTTCGGCGATCCCCTGCGGTCCGCCCTGGAGACCTCCATCCTGGGCGGCATGGCGAAGCTGGGCTTCGACACCGCCGGCCGGGTGACCCTGCCGGAAAATCTCTGCGACATGTTCGGCCTCTCCGACTGGGTGGTGGTGGTCGGCATGGGCGACCGGTTCCAGATCTGGGAGCGGGAAGCCTTCCAGGCGCACCGCGCCGCCCAGCGCGAAGCCGCCCGCGACGGCCTGGCCCAGCTCAGGGCCGCCCAGCGCGCCGCCCGCTCGGGAGCCGGCGCATGAGCACGGCCGAGAGCCACGTCCCGGTCCTGATGGCCGAGGTGATCGAGGCCCTGGAGCCGCGCGCGGGCAAGCACATCGTCGACGGGACCTTCGGGGCGGGCGGCTACAGCCGCGCGCTGCTGGCCACCGGCGCCACGGTCACCGCCTTCGATCGCGATCCCTCCGCGGCGAAATTCGCCCAGGGCCTGGGCGATCGGTTCCGGCTGATCGAGGCGCGGTTCTCGGAAATGGACGCCGAGCTGGGCGAGGCCTCGGTGGACGGGGTGGCGCTGGATCTGGGCGTCTCGTCCATGCAACTCGACGAAGCCGACCGCGGTTTCTCGTTCATGCGCGACGGGCCGCTGGATATGCGAATGGGCGCCGATGGGCCGACCGCGGCAGATCTGGTCAACACCGCCGAGCCGGCCGAGCTGGCCCGCATCCTCTATGTCTATGGCGAGGAGCGGCAGTCGCGCCGCATCGCCGCCGCCGTGGCCCGCCGCCGCGCCGAGCATCCCTTCACCCGCACGCTGGAGTTCGCGGAGTTCGTGGAGCGGGTCCTGGGCGGCCGCCGCGGCGCCAAGGTCCATCCCGCCACCCGAACCTTCCAGGGCCTGCGCATTGCGGTGAACGACGAGCTCGCCGAGCTCGAGGCCGGACTGGTCGCCGCCGAACGGGTTCTGAAGCCGCAGGGCCGCCTGGCCGTGGTCACCTTCCATTCGCTGGAGGACCGCATCGTGAAGTCGTTCTTCACCGAGCGCGCCGGGCGCACGCCGGGCGGTTCGCGCCACGCGCCTCCCGTCGAGGCGACCGCGAAGCCGAGCTTCCAGCTGCTGTTCAACGGCGCCCGGGCGCCTTCGCCCGCCGAGGTGCAGGCCAATCCCCGTTCCCGATCGGCCAAGCTGCGCGCGGCGGTCCGCACCGACGCGCCCGTCTGGAAGGAGGCCGCATGAGCCTGCTCACCCACAGGATCCGGGGATTCCGGGTTCTCGACATGATCGCCATGGGCCTGCTCATCGCCCTGGTGCTGTCGGTCTACCTGGCCAAGACCATCGCCGGGCGGGAGCGCACGGAGATCGCCACCGTGGAGCGCCAGATCGCCGCGGAGCACGACCGGATCCGGCTGTTGCAGGCCGAGGTTTCGCACCTGGAGCGCCCGGACCGCATCGAGCAGCTCTCGGTCAGCTACCTGGGTCTGGCGCCGATCAACGCCAGGCGGGAAGTCACCGCGGAGGCCCTGCCCGAGGCCATCCGTCACGTCGAGCCCGCGCCGAAGGGGCCGACCCTGTGAGCCTGGCCCATTCCGGCTTTCAAACGCCCGGCTGGCGCTGGCTGAAGGATCGCCTGTGGGGGCTGGAGCACGCGTTCGAGCGGGCCAAGGCGGCGGGCAAGGCGGAAGACGACACCGTCATCCGCATCTTCTTCATCCTGGCCCTGTTCGGCGCGGGCTTCCTGACGCTGGCCGCCGGGGCCGCCAAGATGGCGATCTTCCCGGACCTGGGGAAGGTCAGCTACAGCGGAGCCGCCGGCGCGGCGCGGGCCGACCTGGTCGACCGCAACGGCGCGATGCTGGCCGCCGACCTGCTGCACTACGGCCTCTATCTCGATCCGCGGGAGATCTGGGACACGGCGGAGACCCGCACGGCGCTGCTGACGGCGCTTCCGGACCTGGCGCCCGCCCGCCTGGACAAGGCGCTCAAGGCGTCGAAGCGGACCTTCCTGGTCGGCGCCCTGACCCCCAACGTCCGCGCCCGCATCCACGACCTGGGCCTGCCCGGCGTGACCTTCGAGCCGGAGCAGAAGCGGATCTATCCGCTGGGCTCCACCGCCGCGCACCTGATCGGCTACTCCGACACCGGCGGCCAGGGGCTGGCCGGCGCGGAGCTCGGCCTGAACGACGTGGTGCGCAACGGCGCCGTCCAGCATCAGGCGGTGCCGCTTTCCATCGACCTTCGCGTCCAGGCGGCGCTCGAGGACGAGCTGGGCAAGGCGGTCACGGCGTTCGGCGCCAAGGGCGGCGTCGGCCTGGTCACCAACGTCCACACCGGCGAGATCCTGGGCATCGCCAGCAATCCGAGCTTCGATCCCAACCTGGCGGGCAAGGTGGACCCCAACGCCCTGGCCAACCGCGTCGCGGGCCGGGTCTACGAGATGGGCTCGACCTTCAAGACCTTCACCATCGCCATGGCCCTGGATTCCGGGAAGGTGAGCCTCAACTCCACCTTCGACACCAGTTCGTCGATGGCGATGGGATCCCGCATCATCCACGACCACGACCGCGTGAACTACAACATGACGGTCCCGGAGATTTACCTGAAGTCCTCGAACATCGGGGCCAGCCGGATCGCCTTCCAGGCGGGCGGGGGGACCATGACCAGGTACTTCGAGGCCTTCGGGCTGCTCAAGGCCGCCCCGGTGGAGCTGCCTGAAAGCGCCAAGCCGATCGTGCCGCACAAGTGGAACGACGACACCATCGCCTCGGCCTCCTTCGGCCACGCCCTGGCCGTCTCGCCCCTGGCTCTGGCGGCCGGCTACGGCGCGATCATGAACGGCGGAACCTACATCCCGCTGACCATCCGGCCGGTGAAGGCGGGCGAACGCCCCGAGGGCAGGCGCGTGGTCTCCGAGCAGACCTCGCGGGCCATGCTCGACCTGATGCGGATGAACGTCCTGGAGGGCACCGGCGGCAAGGCCGACGCGGCGGGTCTTAGGGTCGGCGGCAAGACCGGCTCGGCCGAAAAGGCCATGGGCGGCCGCTATGTGCGCGACAAGCTGGTCTCGTCCTTCGCCGCGGTGTTCCCGGCCGACGGGCCGCTGGAGGCCGACCGCTACTTCGTCCTGATCATGCTGGACGAGCCCAACGGCACCAAGGAGACCTACGGCTTCCGCACCGGCGGCTGGAACGCCACGCCGACGGTGGGGCACGTCATCGACCGGATCGCGCCGTTCCTGCACGTCTCGCGCCGCATGGACACCATGGTCGCCGACAAGGCCGCCGCGGCGGCCAAGCTGGCAGCGGTGGAAGAGCGTTGATGGGCGTCCGGCTTTCCGAACTGGTGCGACGCGACCTGTCGGTCGATCCCCTGATCGAGGGCGTGACCGCCGACAGCCGCAA
Source organism: Phenylobacterium sp. (assembly GCA_036279815.1). Lineage (GTDB taxonomy): Bacteria > Pseudomonadota > Alphaproteobacteria > Caulobacterales > Caulobacteraceae > Phenylobacterium. Next base: position 4,701 of record DASUIJ010000325.1, read on the forward strand.
GGTGGCGCGGGGATTCCTCTTCGCCGCATTGCCGGGCTCCACGGTGGACGGACGCGCCTTCGTGCCGCGGGCGGTCTCGGCCGGCGCCGCCGCCGTCCTGGCGCCCGAGGACATGCCCGGCATGGGCGTGCCGGTGGTCTCCAGCCACGATCCCCGCCGCGCCTACGCCCTGGCGGCGGCTCATTTCTGGCAGGCCCAGCCGCCCGTGGTGGTGGCGGTGACCGGCACCAACGGCAAGACCTCGGTCGCCGCCTTCTGCCGACAGATCTTCAACGCCTGCGGCCATCGCGCCGCCAGCATGGGCACGCTGGGCGTCCGCGCCACGGGCCCCGACGGCTTCGACGTTCAGCTCACCCCGCCCGGCCTGACCACGCCCGACGCCGCCGACGTGGCCGAGCTGCTGGCGAACCTGGCTCGGCGCGACGTCACCCACCTGGCGCTGGAGGCCTCGTCACATGGGGTGGATCAGCGCCGCCTGGACGGTGTGAACCTGGTCGCGGCGGGCTTCCTGAACCTGACCCAGGACCACCTGGACTATCACGGCACCATGGGCGCCTACCGGGCGGCCAAGCTGCGGCTGTTCGAGACCCTGCTGCCTCGGGGCGCCACCGCCGTCCTCAACGCGGACTCGGACGCCTACGGCGTCTTCGCCTCCGCCGCGGTCACCGCCGGTCAGACCGTGACCTCGGTGGGCGCCGCGGGGCAGGGACTCCGGCTCCTCGCCCGCACGCCGACCCCCGAGGGCCAGGCCCTGACGGTGCAGGTCGACGGCCAGGTCCACGAGGTCCGCCTGCCGCTGGTCGGCGCCTACCAGGCCTCCAACGTCCTGGTCGCCGCCGGCCTGTGCATCGCCGCCGGCGAGAGCCCCGAGCAGGTGCTGGGGGCGCTGGAGACCCTCCAGGGCGCCCCGGGCCGGCTGCAGCGGATCGGGTCGGGCCCGAGGGGCGGCGAGGCCTATGTGGACTACGCCCATACCCCCGACGGCCTGGAGACCGTGCTCACCGCCCTGCGCCCCCACGTGCGCGGCAAGCTGATCGTGGTGTTCGGCGCCGGCGGCGACCGGGACCGGACCAAGCGGCCGCTGATGGGCGCGATCTGCGCGCGGCTGGCCGACGTGGCCATCGTCACCGACGACAATCCCCGCAGCGAGATTCCCGCCGCGATCCGCGCCGAGATCATGGCCGGAGCCCCCGGCCTGAAGGAGATCGGCGATCGCCGCGAGGCGATCCGCTCCGGCGCGGCCCTGCTCTCCGACGGGGACATCCTGGTGGTGGCCGGCAAGGGGCACGAACAGTTCCAGATCGTCGCCGGCGTGACGCACCATTTCGACGACGTGGCGGAAACCGCCAAGGCCCTGGGGCTCTCCCATGGCTGATCTCTGGACCGCCGACGAGATCGCGGCCGCGGTGGGCGGCAAGGTCAGCGGCCAATTCGCGGCCACCGGCGTCTCCATCGACACCCGCACGGTGGAGCCGGGCGACCTGTTCGTCGCGCTCGCCGGCGTTCGGGACGGGCACGAGTTCGTGCCCCAGGCCATGGCCAAGGGCGCGGCGGGGGCCCTGGTCTCGCAGCCCGTCGATGGCCCGGCGGTCATGGTGGCCGACACCTTCAAGGCCCTGGAGGCCCTGGGCCGGGCCGCGAGGGACCGTGCGCCCCAGGCCCGCCGCGGCGCCGTCACCGGCTCGGTCGGCAAGACCAGCGTCACCCAGGCCGTGCGCGCCGGACTGATGCTGGCCGGCAGGGCCCATTCCTCGGTGAAGAGCTACAACAACCACATCGGCGTGCCCCTGACCCTGGCGCGGATGCCCCGCGACACCGAGCGCGCGGTGTTCGAGATCGGCATGAACCACGCCGACGAGATCACGCCGCTGACGAAGATGGTCCGCCCCCACGCCGTGGCGATCACCACCGTGGGCCCGGTCCACACCGAGAACTTCCCGGACGGCGAGGCGGGGGTGGCCCGCGCCAAGGCGGAGATCTTCGCCGGACTCGAGCCCGGGGGCGTCGCCGTGCTGAACGCCGACAACCGCTGGTTCGAATATCTCAGCGGCGAGGCGCGCAAGGCCGGCGCCGTCGTGCGCAGCTTCGGCTCCGGCGACGGCTGCGACGCCCGGCTAATCGACTTCCAGCCCCAGGCCGGCCACGCGGTGGTCCAGGCCCGGCTGCATGGCAAGGCGCTGGACTTCCCGATCCTGCAGACGGGCTTCCACTGGGGCCCCAACAGCATGGCGGTGCTGCTGATGCTGGAGGCGCTGGGCGTCGACCTCAGCGACAGCCTGGCGGCGCTCGGGTCGTTCGAACCCCTGGAAGGGCGCGGCGCGGAGGCGACCATCCGACTGGGCGCCGGCGGGTTCGTCCTGATCGACGAGAGCTACAACGCCAATCCGATCTCCATGGCGGCGGCGATCGCCACCCTGGGCGCGCGCAAGACCGCCGGCCGCCGCATCGTGGCCCTGACCGACATGCTGGAACTGGGCCCGGAAGCCGCCGCCTATCACGCCGCGCTGGCCGAGCCGCTGGCCGCCGCGTCGATCGACCGGGTCTTCTGCGCAGGCCCGCTGATGAAATCCCTGTGGGACTCTCTTCCGCCGACTCGGCGGGGCGGCTACGCCGAGAGTGCGGCGGAATTGGCGCCGCAGATCGCACGGGCCGTAGAGCCCGGCGACCTGGTGATGGTCAAGGGGTCGAACGGCTCGAAGGCGGGCGCGGTCACAGCCGCGCTCAAGGCCCTCGACCTGCGTTCGGCGGGGGTGGGCTGATGCTCTATTGGTTGTACGAGCAGTTGTCGGCCGGCGGTCACGTCCCCGTCCTCAACCTCGTGAAATATCTGACGTTCCGCACCGGCATGGCGCTGTTCACCGCCCAGGTGGTGGTGGTCGCCCTGGGCTCGCGCTTCATCCGCTTCATGCAGGTCAAGCAGGGCAAGGGCCAGCCGATCCGCAAGGAAGGCATCGAGCGCCACGTCATCGAAAAGGCCGGCACCCCCACCATGGGCGGGGTGATGATCCTGGCCGGCCTCATCACCGGCACGCTGCTGTGGGCCGACCTGTCGAACGTCTATATCTGGGCCGTGCTGCTGGTGACGGCGGGCTACGGCCTGCTGGGCTTCCTGGACGACTTCGCCAAGGTGACCAAGCAGACGACCGCCGGGATCTCAGGGCGCCTGCGCCTGGTGCTGGAGATCGGCATCGCCGTGGCCGCGGTGACGCTCATCATCCTGTTCGGCGGCCATCCGCCGGAGTCGCCGCACCTGGGCACCTCCATCGCCTTCCCGATCTTCAAGCAGGTGCTGATCAACCTGGGCTGGTTCTACCTGGCCTTCGGCGCCTTCGTGATCGTGGGCGGGGCCAACGCCGTGAACTTCACAGACGGCCTCGACGGCCTGGCCACGGTGCCGGTGATGATCGCCGCCGCCGCCTTCGGCCTGATCGCCTACCTGGTCGGCAACTTCGTCTTCGCCCGCTACCTGCAGCTCCACTTCGTGCCCGGCGTGGGCGAGGTGGCGGTGTTCTGCGGCGCGATGATCGGCGCCGGCCTGGGCTTCCTCTGGTACAACGCCCCGCCGGCCAAGATCTTCATGGGCGACACGGGAGCCCTGGCCCTGGGCGGCGGCATCGGCGCGGTGGCCGTGGCCACCAAGCACGAGATCGTGCTGGGCATCGTCGGCGGCCTGTTCGTGGTCGAGACGCTCTCGGTGATGATCCAGGTCGCGTACTTCAGGATGACCGGCAAGCGGGTCTTCCTGATGGCCCCGATCCACCACCACTTCGAGAAGCTGGGCTGGTCGGAATCCACCGTCGTGATCCGTTTCTGGATCGTGGCCGTGATGCTGGCCATTCTCGGCCTCGCCACCCTGAAGCTGCGGTAGGGGAGGCGATGCGCGCGTCATGATCCCGGTCCGCGGCTTTGAAGGCAGGACTGTCGCCGTGTTCGGACTGGCCCGCACGGGCCTGGCCGCCGCGCGCGCGCTTCTGGCCGGCGGCGCCAAGGTCGCGCTCTGGGACGAGCGGCCGGAAGGCCGGGCCGCCGCCCAGGCCGAGGGCCTGCCGCTGGTGGACCTCACCACCGCCGACTGGTCGCAGTTCGCCGCCCTGATGCTGTCGCCCGGCGTGCCCCTGACCCATCCCGCGCCCCACTGGACCGTGACCCGCGCCCGCGAAGCCGGGGTGGAGATCGTGGGCGACATCGAACTGTTCGCCCGGGCCGTGAACGCCGCGCCCGAGCACAAGCGCCCGAAGATCGTCGCCATCACCGGCACCAACGGCAAGTCCACCACCACCGCCCTGATCGGCCACATCTGCGCCTCGGCCGGCCGCGACACCCGCGTCGGCGGCAATATCGGGGTGGGCGTGCTCGGCCTCGACGACATGCACGGTGGGGCGGTCTACGTGCTGGAGCTGTCGTCCTACCAGCTCGACCTGACCTCCAGCCTGAAGCCGGACGTTTCCATCATCCTCAACATCTCGCCCGATCACCTGGAGCGGCACGGGGACATGGACAGCTATGTCGCGGCCAAGAAGCGAATCCTGCTGAACCAGGGCAAGGGCGACACCGCGGTGATCGGCGTCGACGACGACTGGTGCGCCCACATCTGCACCGAGATCACGG
>DASUIJ010000326.1:0-8896 GCA_036279815.1 Phenylobacterium sp.
CGAACTGCATGGTCGCGGTGGCCGGCAGGTAGCTGCCCGCCCGCAGCGAGGTCGGGCCAGCCTGGCCCAGGATCCCGCCTACCCCATCGATGGCCTTGAGTTCGGCTGTGATCAGGATGTCGTCCACCAGCTTGACGCCGCCCCTCATGATCACGTTGACGTCGGGAACGTCGCCGGTGATCAGGTTGGCCAGCCTGTCGGCGGCCGAGGTGAAGACGTCGTGCAGGGACTGGCTCCAGGTCCCCTTGAACTCGATGGTGATGTTGTAGGCGCTGGCGTGGGTCGTGTAGTTCGCGAAGCTCGTCCCGCCGCCGCTTCCGCCGCCGCCACCGCCGCCGCCCTTGCCGCCGCCGGAGGCGCTCGCCGAGGCGATTTCGGAGGTGTCGATCCGATGGGAAAGGTCGATGCCGATCAGGTCGCCGGTGGTCTGCGGCAACTCGGGACGCAGGTCGATGCCCGGTCCATGAGCCAGCCCAAAGCCGGAATTGCCGGTCCCGTTGTCGAAGGATGCGAAATCGAAGCGCTCGGTCGTGCCCATGTCAGCCCTCACGTTCAGCTCAACTCAAGAATAGGATGCCTATTGGGTTAAGAAAAACAATATCAAGAGAGTTACAAGTCCGCACATTGTGCGAGTGTTACTAACTTATAACATTTCTTAATTTCACCTGATCTGTTAAAGTTGCTGAAGAGCAGGGTTTCACGCATTGGGTGCGCCCATCCGGGGCGATGGCCCTGAGGGGCGCCGGCGACGGGTTACCCCTGTTCACCATCAAGCCACGCCATTAGGTATGCAGTCCTCGCCCCACAGGCGAACCAGCCGCTGCAAGGAGTTCCGACGTGGCGAACTACGACTACGACCTTTTCGTCATCGGCGCGGGTTCGGGCGGCGTGCGCGCCGCGCGGCTGGCCGCCATGTCCGGCGCCAAGGTCGCCGTGGCCGAGGAGCATCGCGTCGGCGGCACCTGTGTGATCCGCGGCTGCGTGCCCAAGAAGTTCATGGTCTACGCCTCCGAGTTCGCCCACAACGCCAAGGTCGCCGAGGGCTATGGCTGGTCCCGGAGCGAGGCGACCTTCGACTGGCCGAGGTTCCTGGAGGCCAAGGATCGCGAGATCGCCCGGCTGTCGGGCATCTACGTCACCAACCTCACCAACGCCGGCGCGGAGCTGACCCACGGCCGCGCCGTCCTGAGGGACGCCCACACCGTCGACGTCGAGGGCCGGGGGACCTTCACCGCCGCAAAGGTCCTGGTCGCCACGGGCGGCCGGCCCTGGAAGCCCGATGACCTGCCCGGCATCGAACACGCCATCACCTCGGAAGAGGCCTTCCATCTGCCGGAGTTGCCCAAACGGATCCTGATCGCCGGCGGGGGCTATATCGCCGTGGAGTTCGCCGGGATCTTCAACGGTCTGGGGGTCGACACCACCCTGGTCTATCGCGGCGCCAACCTCCTGCGCGGCTTCGACGACAATATCCGCGCCCACGTGACCGAGGAGATGCAGCGCCGCGGGATCAAGGTGGTCCTGGGCTGCGAGCACAAGTCGATCGAGAAAACCGCCTCCGGGCTGGTCAGCCACATGTCCAGCGGCCACGACATCGAGACCGACGCCGTCATGTTCGCCACCGGCCGCAAACCCTATGTGGCGGGCCTGGGCCTGGAAGCCGCGGGCGTGAAGCTCAGCGACACCGGCGCGGTGGCCGTGGACAAGTTCTCCAGGACCAATGTCGAAAACATCTGGGCCGTGGGCGACGTCACCGACCGGATCAACCTGACGCCGGTGGCGATCCGCGAGGGCGCGGCCTTCGCCCAGACCGAGTTCTACGGAAATCCCACCAGCTTCGACCACGACATGGTCGCCTCGGCGGTGTTCAGCCAGCCGCCGGTCGGCTCGGTCGGCGTCTCGGAGGGCGACGCCCGGCATCAGTACGGCAAGGTCGACATCTACCTTTCGCACTTCCGCTCCATGAAGGAGACCTTCTACGGCGGCTCCGAGCGGGCGATGATCAAGCTGGTGGTGGCCGCCGACAGCCAGAAGGTGGTGGGCTGCCACGTGGTCGGGCCCGACGCGCCGGAGATCATCCAGATGGCCGCCATCGCCTTGAAGATGGGGGTCACCAAGGCCCAGTGGGATTCCACCTGCGCGGTGCATCCGACCCTGGCGGAAGAGCTGGTGACCATGCGCGAGAAGTTCGTCCCGGCGGAGCTCGGCGCAGCCGCATGACCGAGGCTCCCGCCCGACCGAGGTTCGCCGCCTGGTGCGGGTGGGTGATCGCCTGCGTCTTCGCGCTGACGCCGCTGGCGGCCTGGGCGGGGCCGCTGGCCTTTGCCCCGTTGCTGGGACTTGCGGGACTTCTGTGCCTGCCGAACTTCCGGGTGCGCGACCAGGACCGCCCCGCCGCCATCGCCATCCTGGTCATGGTGATCTGGGCGGCGGGTTCGACGGTCTGGAGTCCCTATCACCCCAAGAGCCTGGACGAATTCACCGGCGCCAAGCTGGTCGCCGAGGCCGTGCTTTTCGGCTCGGCCATATCCGCCGCCCGCAACGTCTCAGCGGCCTCGGGGCGCTGGATTCTTCGCCTGCTGGCCTGGGGCATGGCCCTGCTGGGGTTCGTGCTGATCGTCGAGGCGGCCACCGGCGCCGGAATCTACCGCGCCCTGCGCCAGGCCATGGGCGATCCCATCCGCCCCGATCTCGCGATCAAGAACGTCGCCCAGGGCCTGTTCGTCCTGTCGCTTTTCGCCCCTGTGGCCGTGGTCGCCGCGGCGCGCTCGGCGCCCGGGCGGCTGCTGGCCGTGCCGATCCTTGGCGGGGTGGTCTGGCCCTCGATCGTGTTCGGCTATGACGCGCCGCTGGTGGCCCTGGGCGCCAGCGTCGCGGCCATGGCCTTGGTCATGCTCTGGCCCCGCGGCGGACCGCGCGCGCTCGCCGTGGCCGCAGCGTCCTTCTTCCTCGCCGCGCCGCTGGTGGTCTGGGGCGCGCGTCGGCTGGGCTGGTACGACCGCCTGGCCGCCGATGTCTCGCTCTCCTGGTCGCAGCGCATGAGCTACTGGCGCCACGCCCAGGACTGGATCGGCGACCACCCCCTGCGGGGCTGGGGACTGGACGCCAGCCGCATGTTCGGACCGGGCATTCGCCTGCACCCGCACGACGCCGCCCTGCAGATCTGGCTGGAACTGGGCCTGATCGGCGCGGTGAGCGCCGCCGTGCTCTGGGTGGCGATCCTCGCGGGGCAGGGACGCTCCCGGCGAGATCCGGCCGCCGCCGCCGCCTGTGGTTGCGCCCTGGCCTACCTGACCTTCAACGCCGTCAGCTTCGGGGTCTGGCAGGAATGGTGGCTGGCCCTGGGCGCTCTGGCCTGCTGCGCTTGCGCCGTGCTGCATCGACGCCCCGCCGCCCATCGACGCTGACGCATTTTCCGGAGTAGAACGCCCGGCGCGGCGCCCCCAGACCTGATGGGAGCGTGGCGGACGTGGAGTTTGAAGCGATGACCGAACACTGGACCCCGGCCTCCTGGCGCTCGAAAGAGGCCAAGCACGTGCCCAGCGACTATCCCGACCTGGCGGCCCTCGCCAACGTCGAGCAGATCCTGCGCGGCATGCCGCCGCTGGTGTTCGCGGGCGAGGCGCGGCGGCTGAAGAGCCTGCTGGGCGACGTGGCCGACGGCAAGGCCTTCCTGCTGCAAGGCGGCGACTGCGCGGAGAGCTTCAAGGAATTCCACGCCGACAACATCCGCGACACCTTCCGCCTGATCCTGCAGATGGCGGTGGTGCTGACCTTCGCCGGCGGCAAGCCGGTGGTGAAGGTGGGCCGCATGGCCGGCCAGTTCGCCAAGCCGCGCTCCGCGGCGACCGAGACGATCGGCGGCGTCACCCTGCCGTCCTATCGCGGCGACATCATCAACGGCATGGAGTTCACGCCGGAGTCCCGCACGCCCGATCCGCAGCGCCTGCTTCAGGCCTACGCCCAGTCGGCCTCGACCCTGAACCTGCTGCGCGCCTTCGCTGGCGGCGGCTACGCCGACCTCTACAACATCCACCGCTGGACCCTGGGCTTCGTGGCCGACAGCCCGCAGGGCGCCCGCTACAAGGAACTGTCCGAGAAGATCAGCGAGGCGCTGACCTTCATGGCCGCCATTGGGGTCACGCCGGAGAGCCAGCCCGACCTGCACCGCGTGGAGTTCTTCACCGCCCACGAAGCCCTGCTGCTGGGCTTCGAGGAGGCCATGACCCGCGTCGATTCCACCTCCGGCGAGTGGTACGACACCTCCGCCCACATGGTCTGGATCGGGGAGCGCACCCGTCAGCTCGACGGCGCCCACGTGGAATATTTCCGCGGCATCCGCAATCCCATCGGCGTGAAGTGCGGCCCCACCATGGAGGGCGACGAACTCCTGCGCCTGATCGACGTGCTCAATCCCAAGAACGAGCCCGGCCGCCTGACCCTCTACGGCCGCTTCGGCTACGACAAGATCGAAGCCCGCCTTCCGCGCCTGCTCGACGCCACCAAGGCCGACGGCCGGGCGGTGGTCTGGGCCACCGATCCGATGCACGGCAACACGCTCACCGCCGCCAACGGCTACAAGACCCGGCCCTTCGACCGCATCCTGTCGGAGGTGAAGAGCTTCGTGGAGATCTGCACGGCGCATGGCGTCCATCCGGGCGGCGTGCATCTGGAGATGACCGGCCAAAACGTCACCGAGTGCCTTGGGGGCGCCCGCGCGCTCACCGAGGGGGACCTCGCCGACCGCTACCACACCCACTGCGACCCCCGGCTCAACGGCGAACAGGCCCTGGAACTGGCCTTCCTGGTCGCCGAGAAGCTCAAGGAAGACCGCGTCGCCGAGGCCCTCCGCGCGGCGATCTGACCTCCGCCCCGCGGACTGAATTACAGATGTAGATTTATCCGGCGGGATCGGCCATGATGCCGCGCCTGGAGGACGTCGCGTGGATGAAAAGTTCAAGGATTTCGCCTTCCGCAAGCGCGGAATCCCCAGCCTCAAGGCCCTGCTGATCGTCATGGGCGTGGCCCTGGCCGCCGTCCTGGCCGTGCAGTGGATCTATCAGCGCACGGTGGTGGCCCGCCGCGAGGAAGCGCGGCTGGCGAAATGGACGATCCAGGGGCCGCCCTGCGAGTCCGTCGACGCCAAGACCTATGATCTGCGCGGCGGCGCCCGGGCGAAGAAGGCCATCAACTTCGGCGCCGTCTTTACGCGCCAGTATGGCCACGTGGAATGCAGCTGGATGGGCGCCAAGGATCTGATGGCCCAGAACGCCTACGTGGTGTGCCAGTTCACGGGTCCCAACGTCATCAAGGTCGAGACGTCCAAGGGCGCCTTCTACTTCGTCCCGGGCGTCGGCCAGCCTGCGACGGTGCAGGTGCGCAAGGACGTTCCGCGCTGCGTGCTCGGCGCCAAGTTCGCCGGCTGACCCTCCTGCGGAAGGGGCCTACTCCGCCGCCCTGGCCGCCAGGCCGCGCGCCGCGTCGTAGCGTCTCCACATGTCCCCGCAATCGACCACCGCGCCTTCGTCCATCGCCCGATCGATGGCCATGACGGTCAGGCCCGCCTCCATGCTCTCGAAGGGGGTGACCGGGAATTCCGCCCGGCCTTCCAGGCTGGCCAGCAGGTCCCGCGCCATCGCCTGGTCGGCGCCGTTGTGGCTGTCCTCGGTGCGGTCGCCGTACTCGATCCGCTCCGGCTTCCCCCGGTCCAGGGCCTTGCGGACCATCAGCTTGTTGCGCACCAGGTCGGCGATCAGGGTTCCCTCGGCCCCGGCCACGTACCAGCGCCGTTCGGGCAGGGCGACATGGCTGTTGGCGTGGAAGCTGAGCCGCACCTGGTTCTCGTACTCCACCATGGCGATCTGGTGATCGGTGACGTCCATGTCCGACTGGAAGCTGTCGTTCGCCCCGGCCCAGCCCGCGTCGCGCAGGGCGTAGGCGGCGTCGCCGTTGCTGTAGGTCCGCGGCGCCGTGGCGGCCCGCTGGGCGGTGAAGATCCGGCGACCGCCGAAGCTCGCCACCCTGGCCGGCCGCGATCGGGCGATGCGGCCGAAGATATCGAAATCGTGGCAGACCTTGTCGAGGAAGTACGACCCGCCCCATTCGGCCTTCCGCCGCCAGTTCCGGGCGAGGTATCCGCCATGCTCGGGCGGCAGGTGCTCGGTGGCGTCGATGGAGACGATCTCGCCCAGTTCGCCGGAATCCGCCCGCGCGATGGTCTCGCGCACGATCGACATCGAGCGCATCACCAGGCCGATGAACAGAGGCGGCCCGCCGCCCTTGGCCAGTCGTTCCGCCAGCGCATAGGTCTCGTCTTCGGTCCGCACGATCGGCTTTTCGGCGAACACCGGCCAGCCGGCGTCCAGCGCCAGGTTCAGGTGTTCGTAGTGCAGGTGGTTCGGCGTGCCGATCATCACCAGGTCGAAGGGGCCCCGCGCCAGCAGGGCGGCCGGGCTGTCGCACGCCGCGCCGGGCTCGATCCCCGCGTCGGCCAGGATCGGCGCCCCCACGGGCGCGGGATCGCAGTGGGCGGCCACGTCCAGGCTCCAGCCCACCTCCTTCATTGCAGCCAGCACGTGGGCGATCCGCTGCCCCAGGCCGATCACACCGATCCGATAGGTTTTCATGTCCTGGTCCCTGCGGCGATCCCCTCCCAGACAATCATGCTCGAACTGTTTTCGCCGGAAAAAATTTCTTCCGGCGTCGGGATTGGCGCCGCCCGTTCGACCTTGGACGGTGGTCGGATCGTCGGCGACCGCCGGACCGAACACACTGGAGACCTGGAATGAATTTCAACCGCTCGGCCTTCCTGGGCCTTCTGCTGTCTCAGGCCGTGGCCGGCGCCGCCATGGCCGGCGGTGTGTGTCCGCCCGGAGTGCCGCCCCAGTTCGGGTGCGGAGGCAAGGACCTGGCCGACATCACGGCCGGCGCCTACGCCCTCGACGGACAGCATGCCGGCCTCATCGCCAGTGTCTCCCATGTGGGCTATTCCTTCAGCATCTTCCGGTTCGATGTGGTCTCCGGCCAGCTGACCTGGGACCCCGCGGATCACGCCCGATCCAAACTGAACGTCGCGGTCAAGACCGCGTCCATCACCAGCAATGTGGCGGGCTTCGCCACGGAACTGGCCGGCGACAATTACCTGAAGTCGAAAACCTTTCCCGAGGCGACCTTCGTCTCGACGGCTTTCCGCCAGACCGACGCCACCCATGGCGAGGTCGACGGCCAGTTCACGCTCATGGGCCGAACCCGTCCGGTGACCTTCAGTGTCGAACTGATCGGCGCCGGCAAGGGCTTCGGTCACCCCCGCCTGGGGGTCCACGCCACCGCCGAGATCATGCCCCAGGACTACGGCCTGCCGCCGGTGTTCGACCGGCCGATCAAGCTCACCGCCGATGTCGAGTTCGAGAAGGCGTCCTGAGCGCGCGCGGGATCACCGGCGCAGGTTCGACAATTCGGTGAACGTCGCCGTGCCGATTCCGTACAGCGGCCAGTCCCGATAGTCGAAGTGCCACCACTCCTGCGGATAGACGGTGAATCCCTGGCGCTCCATCTCCCGGCGGAGCAGGTCGCGCAGCCAGCGCTGGCGGCTGGTTCCGCCCACGAAGTCGGGATAGGAGCGGATCGACATCTCGTCATAACGCCCGGTCATCTCCAGCGGCTCGCCGCTGGCCAGGTCGTAGAGCGTCAGGTCCACGGCGCAGCCCCGGTTGTGCCGCGATCCCTCCGCCGGATCGGCCACGAACACCCGGGCCTCCGCCGGCGTGGCCTCCCAGAACATCTTGGTGACGAACCAGGGCCGGTAGGCGTCGTGGATCAACAGGCCGTAGCCATGGGCCTTCAGCGCCGCCGCCGCCCGCCCCAGCGCCTGCGCCGCCGGCCTTTGCAGGTAGGCGGCGGCGCGCTCGTAGAGCGGAAAGCCCATGAAGTTGTTCGCCGTGGCGTAGCGGATGTCCAACCGGATGGCCGGATCGACGGTGGTCAGGTCCACCAGGTCGGCCGGCCGTCGGGGCCCGGCCTCCAGCGGCGGGGAGGCGGCCAGGGCCTGGGCGCGCAGCCGCGCCGGATCGGCCTTAACCCCGGCCTGGATCGCCGCCTGGGTCTCGGCTCCGAAGTCGCGCCGCGCCAGCCGCTCGCTGCCGATCACGACCGCGGTGACCGCGCCCTGGGCGTCCCGCTCGAAGGCCAGCCGGTCCGCGGGCGCCGCCTTCAGGCCCCGGCCTTCGGCAAGGGCCCGGCCGTCCGCCTCGTAGACGATGACGATGTCCTGGGGAGTCCCATATGTTCCCACCTGCGCGGCGATCTCCGCGGACGGCGCCGGCGGCGGGCCCAGCGACCCGGACCGGGCCGGCCACGCGGCCAAGGACACGACGCCGGCCGCCCCGGCCAGCAGTTCCCGACGTGTCGTGTTCATCCGCGCCCCCGCACCTGATCGACGTCATCCTAGCAGACAGCGCATCGGCGGGGGGGCTGGGGCGCAACGGGCTCGGATTGCGTGAAAAGCCGGCCGAAATTCCCCTTGCTCCGCTTGATCCGAGGCGCCAGTTTCCGCGCCTTCTTTGAAAACCGGTGACATCATGGCCCCCGTCGAGGCCCAAACGGCCTCCCCGGCGGGAGGACGTCAAAATCCTGTCCGCGCCGACGTGGTCGAGCTCCTGCTGCTGGCCTGGCCGGTGGTGCTCGCGCGCCTGGGCATCATGGCCATGGGGCTCTGCGACGCCCTGGTGGTCGGCCGCTATTCGGCGAAGGAACTCGGCTATCATGCGCTGGGCTGGGCCCCGACCAGCGTGGTGGTGACCATGGTGGTGGGCCTGCTCGCCGGCGTCCAGGTGATGACCTCGCGGGCCATCGGGCAGGGCCGGCGGCACGAGACCGGCGCGGTGCTGCGCCGCGGCCT